>JADGPN010000045.1 GCA_017882465.1 Solirubrobacteraceae bacterium | reverse complement strand
GTCCGCGCTGGTGAGATGAGGAAACGGGTAGGCGCCGCTCAGCTGCGGCCGCCCACAAGCCCCGCCAAAGAGCGGGGCTTTGCCAATGGGCCGTGGAGGGATCGAACCTCCAACCTTGGGATTAAGAGTCCCCTGCTCTACCAGTTGAGCTAACGGCCCTTTGAGTCGGGCGATCTTACCCGGCGGTGCTGGTTGTCGCCGGCGTGGTCGCGGTCGAGGTGCTCGACTGCGTGGCCGCCTTCTTGGCCTGCTGGAGCTGCTGCCTGACCGTCAGCTGCTGGACCTTGGGCGCGAGGCTGATGGCCTTGGCCGCAGCGAGGTCGCCCTTGCGAGTTTGGCCGGCCTGGTAGGCCGCCGCGGCGAGGTATTCGTAGTAGGTGAAGACGGTCGGATTGGCCGCGGTGACGATCTCCCAGGCCTGCGCCTCGTGGTTGTAGTCCAGCAGCGGGGCGTAGATCCGCAGCGCCATCACCCGCGCGAGGTCGGAGTTGGGGTGCGGCTCGAGCTGCAGATAGCGCTGCCAGGCCTGGCCCGCGGCGGCGGCCACCTTCTGGCCGGCGGCCGTGTAGTTGCCGGTGTTGACGTTGTAGTTGGAGCCTTGGCCGGCATCGTCGGCGCGAGCCTGAGCGAGCGCCGCCCAGGCCTGTGGGTTGCTGGGCTGCTGTACCGTCAGCTTGGCGGCATTCTTCTCCTGCTGGCTCACGTACTGCCTCGCCGCCCCGCTCGAGCCGTTGCCCGTGAACGCGTTCAGCAGGCCGCCGAATCCGTTCCCGGCCCCGACGCCGAACAGGACCAGCCCGCCGAACATGAGCACGGCGAGGCCGAGGTAGATGACTTGCACCGTGCGGCGCCGGCCGCGGCCACGAAGGTCAAAGAGCATGGGTGATCAGCTGGGGTCGAGTCCGTTGTCAATCCGCTGGAGGTCGGCGGCGGCACGCTTGGCAGCACGTCTGTCGGCGATCCGGAGCATGACGATACTGAGCAAGTAGAGCAGTAGCAGCGGCACCATCTCCAGCGCCGTGGTGACGGGATCGACTCCCGGCAGCGCCGCCGCGATCACAGCGCAGATGACAACAGCGTAGCGCCACTGGTGCGTCAGCGTGCGCGCACTGAGGATGCCGAGGCGGTGCAGCAGCAGCAGGGCCAGCGGCATCTGGAAGGCCAGACCGACCCCGAGCATGGTCAGCACCTGGAACGAGTAGTAGGTCTTGGCCTGGACCAGGATGTCGAAGCTCTGGCTGTTGAAGCCCTGCAGGAAGCCGACCGCCGGCGGCAGCACGATGAAGTAGGCGAAGAACACACCGATCAGGAACAGCACCGGTGCCAGAAGGATCATCGGCATCGCGGCTCTTCGCTCCTCAGAGGTGAGGGCGGGGAGCACGAAGGCGTAGGCCTGATAGATCAGGACCGGGAGCGAGAGCAGCAGGGCGAAGTAGAACGCGACCGTGATCGTGGTGGCGAACGGCTCGCCGATCCCGATCGTGATCGGCAGGCGCTGAGGCGTCGACTGGGGGAGCGCCTTGGCCGCCTCGGCGTCGCCCCTGGCGGCCTGGGCGAACTGCTGCCGGTCGGCCGCCGACAGGTTGGGAGACTGCGCCAGCTTCGCCTCCGCGGCCGCGGCGATCGCGAGGCCGTGTGCCGCCTTGACGGAGTCGCTCGTCAATCCCGACAGATGGTTCGCGCTTGTCTTCGGGGCCGCCGGCAGGGCTCGGTTCAGCACCTTGAGCAGCGTGTGGTTCTGCCAGAAGCAGAGGCCGAATGCCACCACCAGCACGGCCCCGCAGACGATCAAGCGTGATCGCAGCTCGTCCAGGTGATCGACGATGCTCAGGTGATCGTCGTGCCCGATGGGCCGTAGGACGTTCGCCATCTTCGCGCCGCCTCCCGCCTGCGCTAGGACCGGCGTCCGAGTGCCGGCAGGCGCTCGGGGGCCGTGGACGGGAGCAGCATCGGCGGCAGCACGATCAGGAGATCGGTGGTCGGGTTACGAAGCATTGGCTACGGCTCCAAGCGGGGACGTGCCAAGGGTAGCGAGCGCCCTTGCGCAGGTCCGAACTCGGGCACTAAAGCTCCCGCGCCGAGCGGCCGATGAAGAGGTCACCAAGGGAAAGTCCGATCATGAGCCAGAATTCCAACCAGCACTCCGTTCGCCGCATCATCCTGCCGAGTGGACGGACGATCGAGGTCGTCCGCTTTCACGACGACGTCGAGCACGCCCAGCCCGGGCTTCATGTCTGCCCCCAGTGTGACTGCGAGCTGGTGCAACCGGTGGCCTGGACGGAGGCTGCGGGCGAGAACTGGGAGCTGACATTGCGCTGCCCCAACTGCATGTGGGTCGGGGAGGGCGTCTATCACCCGCGTGAGCTCGAGCGGCTGGAGAAGAAGCTCGACCAGGGGGTCGATGCGATCCTGCGCGACCTTCAGCGCCTCACGCACGCCAATATGGCCGACCAGGTGGACCGCTTCGTCGAGGCGCTGCGGTCCGATCTGATCCTGCCCGAAGACTTTTAGGCGTACCGCTCGACGACGCCGTCGGCTACCAGCTCCAGCGCGGCACGCTGCCGCTCGGGGAGCGCGGGAAGCAGGCGCTTGGCCTCGGCGACGAGCTCGAGCGCACGATCCTTGGCGATCGTCAGGGCGCCCGTGGCGGCGATGATGTCGCAGACCCGCTTGGCGTCCTCGGGCGTTCGCACCTCACGCAGGTCGGTCCAGGCGAGCCGGGTGTCGCGGGACCGAGCCACGATCACCGGCAGGGTCACCGTCCCGTCGAGCAGGTCGGTGCCCTGCGACTTACCCGTTCGCTCGGACGGCCCGGACACATCGAGCACGTCGTCGAGGATCTGGAAGGCCAGTCCGATCTGCTCACCGAAGCCGCCCAACAGCTCAGCCTGACCGCCGCCCGCCTCGAGCGCGCCGAGCTCGCACGCGGCGCGAAACAACGACGCCGTCTTCAGACGGCAGCGCTCGAGGTACCGCTCCACCGTGACCTCCGCGTTCCACGCGTCGGCGCGCTGCATGAGCTCGCCCCTGGCCAGCTCCGAGGTGGCCTTCGAGAGCGCGCGCACGGCGGCCGCCGAGCCGGTCCCAGCCAGCTCTGCGAAAGCGCGCGAGAACAGCAGATCGCCGGTGGCGGTCGCCAGCTCGCGCCCGCCGGCCGCCACGACGGTGGGGCGACCGCGACGAAGGGCGGCCTGGTCGAGGACGTCGTCGTGCACGAGCGTGGCGCCGTGGACCAGCTCGACCGCGACGGCCGACTGCACGATCCCCTCGCTCTCCGGGGGCGGCACGCCGGCCGCCAGGAACACCAGCACGGGTCGCAGCCGCTTGCCCCCGGCCGCGAGCGTGTCGCCCGCATGCCGGGCCAGCACCGACCCATGACCGGCGGCCAGCGCCGCCATCCGCTGCTCGACGCGATCCATCAGGCGCGGGATCTCCGCGCCTCCGGCCACTGTGACCGGGCCCACCGAGCTCACGCCGCCGTCCCCAGGTGCAGCGCGATGATCCCCCCTGCGGTGAGGATGTAGCGAAGATCGTGCAGGCCGCATGCCGACATGATGGCGGCTAGTGCCTCGGGGCTAGGAAAGCGGCGCACCGAGCTGGGGAGGTAGCCGTAGGCCTGCGGGTCGCCGGCCAGGCGTCCCAGCGCCGGAACGACATGGTCGAACCACAGCTCGAAGAACGTCGACAGCGGCGGTCGCTGCGGTGACGTGATCTCCAGCACCACGACCTTGCCGCCCGGCCTCACGACCCGGGTCATCTCGCTCAGGCCCAGCTGCAGATCGGAGAAGTTGCGTGCGCCGAAGCCGACGGTCGCGGCATCGAACTCGCCGTCGGCATACGGGAGCGACTGCGCGTTTCCATGCTCGAAGGACACCGACGCGCACTCAGGATCGGAGCCGGCAGCGACGGCCTTGGAGCGGGCCAGCGCCAGCATGCCGGCGGAGAAGTCCGAGCCCACGACCTTGCCGGAGGAGCCCACGCGACGGGCCAGCTCGAACGCCAGGTCGCCGGTGCCGGTGGCCACGTCCAGGGCCCGGTCCCCGGGGCGGACCTGGGCGAGATCCGCCGCCCGGCGCCGCCACTGATGATGGAGGCCGGCCGTCATGATCGTGTTCATGCGGTCGTACAGGCCGGCGATCCGATCGAACATCGCCTGCACCTGCGGTTCCTCGAGCGTGCCGGGTGCGCCGCGGTCGGCCGAGGATGCGCTCGCCGTCACGGGGCCGCCTCGGCCGCTACTGAAGCTCGGAGAGGAAGCCGACGAGGTCGTTGAACTTCTGCGGATACTGCTGGGCCAGGCCCTTGAACGACGGCATCGGGGCGGTCGGGTTGTACAGAGTCTGCGCGATCGCGGCCGGGCGCAGCTTGGATCCGATGTGGGTCAGCTGCGGTCCGGGTCCGTCGTTGCCGTTCTCGCCGAGCTTGTGGCAGGCCAGGCAGCCCGACTGGCCGACCACGAGCTTGCCGGCGTCGAACGTCTTGACCTGCGCCGCGGTCAGCGTCGAAGGCGCCTTCATGTCGACCTGGTTCGGCGAGCCGGCCGCTGCACCCTCGTAGGTCAGGTAGGCGATGGCCAGGATCACCGCAATGCCGGACACCAGCGCGACCGGGCGGCGCTCGATCCGCCGCTCCGGGCTGCGGTCATAGAACGGCAGCAGGAACAGCAGGATCATGCAGATCGTCGGCACCCCGATCGTCGCGAACGGCGTGAACGCCGGAGGCTTGACGACGCGGAGCACCTCGAACAGGAAGAAGAAGTACCACTCGGGCCGGGGCACGTAGGTGGTCGTGGTCGGATCGGCCTTGGGACCGAGCTCGGCGCCGAGATACAGCGACAGGAAGATGATCACCGCCATCACGACCACCGCCATCACCGCGTCCTTGGCGACGATGTACGGGAAGAACGGCTTGCCCTGATTCTTCAGGATCGAGTACTCGCGGAGGTATGCCTCCTTCTCGGCCTGGTTCACGGCAGCACCCTCACACTTCCGTCTGTTCGAGCTCGGGATCGGGCTCGCCCTTGAGCCACGGTGGTGCCGAGATGCCGAGCTTGGTGATCAGCCACAGGTGCGCGCCGATCAGCGCGATGATCAGGCCGGGGAGGAGCAGCATGTGGATGGCGTAGAACCGGGACAGGGTCGTCGCCCCGAATTCGGGCCCTGCTCTGAGGAAGTCCGACAGGTAGGGCCCGATGAAGGGACCGGTGCCGTTGATGTTGACGCCCACGATCGTGGCCCAGTACGCGCGCTGGTCGAACGGCAGCAGGTAGCCGGTGAACGACATCGCCATGGTCAGGATCAGGAGCACGACGCCGATGATCCAGGTCATCTCCCGGGGGTACTTGTAGGCGCCGAAGAAGAAGGTCCGCGCCATGTGCAGGAAGATCAGGATCACCATCACCGAGGAGCCCCACTTGTGCATGCCGCGCACGAACTGCCCCAGGAACGCCTGGTCGGTGATGTAGCGCATCGACTCGTACGCGCCGCCGGTGGCGTCGGGGCGGTAGTACATGGCCAGGAAGACGCCCGTGACGGCCTGCGAGAGGAAGGCGAACATCGTCGCCGAGCCCAGCGTGTAAAACCAGTTGACGCCGCGGGGCACCTTGCGGAACAGCATCCAGCGAATGCCGCCGGAGAGCGAGGTGCGCTCGTCGATCCAGTCGACGGCGCTGACGCCGGCCTCGGCCACGGGGTGTGACAGCCCCACGGCGCCGTTGCCGTTGCCATTGCCGTTGCCCTCACCCGGCCGCTTGGGCTTCGGCTTCAGGGACTTGGGGAGCGGTGGTGCTGGGAGTTTGGGCATGGTTCTTCAGTTCTTCGGAAGCACTGAGGTCGAGAAGCGCGCCGGATACAGATACTGGCCGATGCCGTCGAGCGGCTGCCCCGGGTCCCGAGCGGAGAAGCGCCGCAGCTCGGAGTTGACCGAGTAGCGAGGCCCGAGCTCGACGAGGCCGTTGTTCACGCGGGTGTAGAAGCGGTCCAGCGGACGCACCGGCGGCCCTCCGACCGGGATGCCGCGGAAGTTGTACACCCCGCCGTGGCACGGGCAGATGAAGCGAGCCGCGGCGGCGGTGAAGCGCACCGGGCAGCCGAGATGCATGCACCGCGAGGAGAGTGCGATGAACTGGTTGTACTGATCGGCCGGCTCGGTGTCGATGGCCGGGTTGCGGGCGCGAACGTAGGCGGTCGACTTCCCGACCTCGCCCAGTCCCGGGACGATCGTCACCGTCTCGGTCTTGTACGTGTCCTGCGTGAAGTCCGCAGGCGGCCCGATCGGCTGCCATTCGAATGGCTCACGGCTGAAGATCGGGCCGATCGCGAAGCCGAGCGCGGGCAGCAGGAACGCGGAGGCGGCGACGATCCCCGCCCCGTTGACGCCGAGCCCCATGAGCCGGCGGCGCGTGACCGTCTCGCCCTCGAATGCGCCGGGGACCTTCCGGTCAAGGGTGTATTTCGACTTCGTCTGTTTATGCCTGTCAGCCACGAATGCCTCGTCTGCAGCCTGTCTCAATCATTGAAGCGCGCGCGGAAGCCTATCGTCAAGATCGAGACGGGCGTCACGAACCGCCAGCGCGTAGGCCCGCAAGGCGGCGGCGGCGCCGGCGTCTCCAGCGCGCGCGAGCGTCTTCGCCGCGCCGTGCTCGGCCGAGGCGCCCCACCCGACGGCGGCGGCGCCGGCCTCCCAGACCGCATCGGCCAGCTCCGAGTCGGCGGCGACGTGAGCCTGCGCCACGAGCGAGATGACATCGGCCAGCTCGGCGACTGCTTCGAGGTCGCCCAGCGACGCCAATCGCGCGAGCCCGAGCGCGTAGAGCTGATCGCCGACCAGGAGCGCGAGGTCCCGATCTTCGGTCCGGACCACGGAGGGCTCGCCGTAGTGAAGCCGCGAGCCCTCGTGGATCATCTCGATCAGCAGCTCATAGTCGGCCTCGCGAGACTGCGCCCGCGGCCCGCCGGCGGCGATCTGCGCCGGGCCCGGGCCGTCGAGTCGCTCCGGGACCGACCCGCCCGGGCCGAGCAGCTCGGCGACGGTCCCGTCCTCGGCCCGCAGCGCCGTCCGCAACGCGTCCGCGCCGTTGCGAGCGGTCCTCATCCGGATCTCACCTCCGCGAACGCCTCCGCCGCCGCGCTCACCGTACGGTCGAGGTCATCGTCGGTGTGCGCCAGCGAGGGGAACCAGGCTTCGAATTGCGACGCGGGCGGGTAGACGCCGCGAGCCAGGAGCGCTCGGCACCAGGACCCGTAGGCATCGCGGTCGCAGGCCACGGCGCCCGAGTAGCCGGTCACCGGATCGGCGGTGAAGAAGACGGTGAGCAGCCCCGGGACCTGCTGGACGACGACGGGGCGCCCCGACTGTGCCGCCGCCTCACGGAGGCCGTCCGCCAACCGCACGGTGACCGCCTCGAGACGATCGTAGGCGCCGGCGTCGAGAAGCTCCAGCGTGGCCAGCCCCGCCGCGACGGCGAGCGGGTTGCCCGACAGGGTTCCGGCCTGGTAGACGTCCCCCGCCGGGGCGATCCGCCGCATCAGCTCCCGGGAGCCGCCATAGGCCGCCGCCGGCAGGCCGCCGCCCACGACCTTGCCCATGATCGTCAGATCCGGGACCACCCTGAACCGCTCCTGAGCCCCGCCGCGCCCGATCCGGAAGCCGGTGATCACCTCGTCGAAGACGAGCAGCGCCCCGGCGGCGTCGGCCTGTTCGCGCAGCAGTTCCAGGAAGCCCGGGGCGGGCGGCACGACGCCCATGTTCGCGGGGACGGGCTCGGCGATGATCGCGGCCAGCCGGTGCTCCTCGGTGGCCGCCCTGAGCGCGTCCGGTTCGTTCCACGGCACGATCACCGTCGCGCGTGCCGTCGCGGCGGGAACACCCGGGCTGGCCGGGATTCCCTGCGTGGCCAGTCCGGAGCCGGCCTCCGCCAGGAGACCGTCCACGTGACCGTGGTACGCGCCCGAGAACTTGAGCACCTGCTCGCGTCCGGTCACCGCCCGGGCGAGGCGCAGCGCGCTCATCGTGGCCTCGGTCCCCGATGAGGTCATCCGCAGCATCTGCACGGAAGGGATCCGCGCCGCGACCTCCGCAGCGAGCGACACCTCGCCCTCCGTCGCCGCCCCGAACGTCGTTCCGTTGCGCGCCGCGGCGATCACCGCCTCCACCACCGCTGGATGCGCATGGCCGAGGATCAGAGGCCCCCACGAACCGACCCAGTCGACGTACTCGTTCCCGTCGGCATCCCAGATCCGGGAACCCGACCCTCGCGCGACGAACACGGGATCGCGGGCGATCGCCCGCATCGCCCGGACGGGCGAATTGACGCCGCCGGGCAGCAGCTCCAGCGCCCGGCGATAGAGCTCCTCCGAGCGCGTGGTCTGGAATCGGGTGGCGGTCACTGGCGACTCTTGGTGCCTGTGCGGTGTGCGGAGCTAGACGCCGGCGTGCTCGCGCTCCCAATCCCGATAGTCGTCGGTGAAGTAGAGCAGGCGGATCTTCTTGAACTCGGTCGAGGAGTAGAGCGTGGAGCGCTCTTCGATCCCGGTGCTCTCGGCAATCGAGTCGAGGATCGCGTCGCACTCCTCCTTCGAGCGCCCGTGCGCCATCGTGAAGACCGAGTAGGGCCAGTCCTGGTAGGTCGGACGCTGGTAGCAATGCGAGATCCCGCGGAACGCGGCCATCCTCGGCCCGATCTCCATGATCTTCTCCTCGGGGACCTTCCAGACGCCCATTCCATTGGCGCTGAAGCCGGCGCGGCGATGGAACAGGATCGCCGCGACACGGCGCAGCAGCCTGCGCTCCTGCATGCCCTCCAGGTGAGCCAGGAGCTTGGCCTGCTCCATCCCGAGCTCCGCAGCGGCGGCGGCGAACGGCTCGGAGACGACGGGCATGTCGCCCTGCAGCGCCTTGATCACGGACACGTCGAGCTCATCGTAGGGTTGGCGCTCGGTCTCTGCGGGCGCGACCGCCTCGGCGGCCTCGGCCAGGTCCGCGGTCCCGCCCTCCATCTCCAGGTCCATCCTGATCTTGAACAGCTTCAGGGTCGGCAGCTGGCGGATCGACTCGGCGCCAGCGATCCGGCCGAGAACCTCCAGCGTCCCCTGAAGCCCGAGCGTGGAGTCCGGCTCGGTGGCGATCGTGAACCAGATGTTGAACTCGTGATTACGCAGGTAGTTGTGCGAGACACCGGGATGAGCGTTGATGATGTTGGCGGCGCGCCACGGGTTCTCGGGATCGACCTTGGCGGCCACGAGCATCGAGGAGTACCCCAGGGCCCGGGTGTCGAAGATCGGCGTGACCTGGCGGATGATTCGCTCGTCGAGCAGGTGCTGCACGCGCGCCAGCGTCTCCTGCTCGCTGATCGCCGCCGCCTCGGCCACCTGCGCGTACGGGCGCGCCGCAATCGGGAAGCTGCCCTGCATCAGGTTCAGCAGCCGCTTGTCGAGCTCGTCGAGCGGAATCGCTGCGCCGTGCTTGCGGCTCCTCAGCTTGGGCGTTGCAGTCAGGTCTCTTGAAGCCATCGAGCGGCATCCTTCGCGTGGTAGGTGATGACGAAGTCGGCGCCCGCCCGCCGGATCGAAGTCAGGGTTTCAAGCACCGCGGTCCGCTCATCCAGGTAGCCGGCCGACGAGGCCGCCTTGATCATGGCGTACTCGCCACTGACGTGATAAGCAGCCACGGGCATTTGGGTCTCGTCCTTGACCCGGCGGATCACGTCGAGGTACGGCAGCGCCGGCTTGACCATCACGATGTCCGCGCCCTCCTCCACGTCGAGCCTCGACTCACGCAGCGCCTCATCGCCGTTGGCGGGATCCATCTGGTACGCCCGGCGATCGCCGAATGCCGGAGTGGAGCCCGCCGCCTCACGGAACGGCCCGTAGAAGGCCGATGCGAACTTGGCCGAGTACGCGAGGATCGGGATGTCCGAGTGGTTCTCGTCGTCGAGCGCCGCGCGGATCACTCCCACTCGGCCGTCCATCATGTCGCTCGGCGCGATGAGGTCGGCCCCGGCCCGCGCTTGCGACACCGCGATACGGGCCAGGAGCTCGAGCGAGGCATCGTTGTCGACCACACCGTCGGGTCGGAGCACTCCGCAATGGCCGTGACTCGTGTACCCGCACAAGCACAGGTCGGTGATCACGAGCAGCTCGGGCACCGCGTCCTTGATGGCGCGGCTCGCCAGTTGCACCACCCCTTCGTCGTCCCAGGCGCCGGAGCCCTCGTCGTCCTTGGTGGCGGGAATGCCGAACAGGAGCACGGCCGGGATTCCGAGCGTGGCGGCCTCCTCGGCCTCGGCCACCGCGTGGGCGATCGAGAGCCGGTCGATGCCGGGCATCGTGGAGATCGGCTCGCGCCGGCCGATCCCGTGCGCGATGAACATCGGATAGACGAAATCGGCCGAGTGAAGCCGCGTCTCACGCACGAGTCCGCGCAGGGCGCGGGTCGCCCGGAGCCTGCGCAGGCGGGTCTGCGGAAAGGACATCGCCAGGTTCAGGATACCGGCGGCCCGAGCCCGGCCCGAAGGGGCCCTAGATGACCACGTTCCAGGCCTCGACGCGCCACTGCTTCACGAGGCCCGCCTCCAGGTACGGGTCCGTGCGCGCGAACGCCTCGACGTCCTCAGGGCTCACGCCGCGGAACACGATCACCGCTCCGTGCGCCGGATCCCCGAGCGCACCTGCCATCACGACCCGGCCGGCCTCACGCTCAGCCCGTAGCCCATCCAGGTGTGCCTCCCGGTGCGGCGCGCGGCGCTCGAGCACGTCCTCGACGTACTCGTAGAACAGGATCTGGTGCAGCCCGGGCTCGCTGATAGCGGCAGCCTACCCGCCCACGCTCGACTGCCACGCTACGCTGGGCTGGTGAGCAACATCGAAAAGCGCGGCAACCACACCCCCAGGCGCGCTCGCGAGCAGCGCGCGTACCGTCTGGTCCTCGCCGGCACCGTCACGGGAGCGCTGGGCGTGGCCGGTCTGGTGCTGTCCGTGTTCGGGGTTATCGGAGCCGGCTGGCCGATTATCCTGATCATCATCGCTGCGGTCTGCGGACTGATGTTCCGCAACATGACCGGTAAGCGCTGAGCCGACGGGCGGCGAGAGCCCCAAGGTCGTGGCGCTCGTCCCGGGACGTGCGGGGCCCCCTCGAATGCGACGGCGTGATCATCTCCGGTTGGTGTCACTGCGCGAATCTTCTCAGCGAGATGCGGGCGATGACCCAGAAGACGGCGGTGAGGATGGCGAGATGCAGAAGCGGCCAGCCGATCCCGGGCGCCGAGCCGTTGAACGCGTTGCCGGCGGCCTGCAGCGCCGCCTTGAACGGGAACACGAATGCGACCGCATCGAGCACCGCGTGCAGGCCCCCGGAAACCGCGTTGGCCGGCACCAGCGCGACGAAGGCGATCGGCAGCGCCATCAGGAAGGCGAGCAGGGACGCCGCTCTGACCTCGCGCGCGAGGGCTCCGATCGCCACTCCGAGCGCGCCGAAGGCCAGCGCGGCGAGTGCGAGTGAGATCATCCACAGCGGAAAGCGCCCCCACTCGAGGTGCACGAAGGCCGAGACGCAGGCCGCCATCACCAGGGTCACCCCCCCGGCGCACGCGGCCGCCAGGCCGATCTTCTCGCTCAGCAGGCGCCCCGGGGAGATGAGTCCACGGACGAGGCGCAGGTACGTCTGCTCCTCGCGCTCGATGGCCAGCATGCCCGCCGCCAGCAGCAGCGCCAGGAACATCAGCGACACGATCACGGCGATCGCCACGGCGTAGGCGTCAGTGGGCGTCGTCGACCCGGCGAGCTCGGTCCGGTTGACCGTGAGCGGGGTGCCGATCGACCCGAGGACGGGGGTGGCAAAGCTCAGCCCCTGGATCGCGAGATCGGCGAAGCCGACCACCTGCTGCAGCGCCACCCTGAGCGGCGAGCCGGGCGGGAGCGAGGCGATCGTTCCGCGCAGGACGGTCCGCGAGTTGCGCAGCCCCAGGAGCGGGACGTTCTGCCCCAGGAATTGGATGCTGCCGCCGTTCAGAACCTGCTGCAGATCGCTGACCGCGACCCTCAGCACCTGCTTGGAGACCGCCTGCTCCACATCCGCCAGCCGTGCGTTGATCGCCTGGTCGGCGAACTGACGCTCGAGCGGATCCTTGGAGTTCAGGATCAGCTCGACCGTCGGGCTGCCGACGCCGGTGCTCACCAGGCTCTGGATCTGCTGCGGGATGTCCGCGGGCACGATCAGCGCCGCCAGCGCCTCGCCACTGCGCACCTTGGCGATCGCCGCCTCGCGTGAATGGACTCGAATCGGCGTGATCGACTGCAACAGCTGGCTGGCATCATCGGACACGTTGATCTTCTGGCTGCCGAAGCTGATCGTCCCCTTGCCGGGCGCGACTCCGCTGTAGAACGCGACCTTCGGCTTCCCGGGCGGACTCGAGAGCGCAAACCCGATCATCAGCGCGATGGCGATCGGGTACACGATCAGCAGGCCGACGAGCAGTGGCGATCGGCGCAGGATCTGGAGGTCCTTGATGAACAGCCAGCGCATGGGCAGTCGCGGTCTAGGTCTAGGCCGGTCTAGGCCGGCGTGGGATCGGTCATCAGTGGCCACGCGAGTGCAGGAAGCGCACGAACGCCGTTTCGAAATCGCGTGGGTCTCCACCCACGGTCCCCTCGAGCTCCGGAGGTGTGCCGATGAACAGGAGCTCGCCGTCGGCCAGCACGATCACGCGATCCGCGTAGCGCTCGGCCTCGGCGACGTTGTGGGTCGAGAACACGACGGTGGTTCCCCGCCCGGCGAGACCGCCGACGAACGTCCACAACCGCTCGCGCTGCCTGGGGTCGAGCGACGACGACGGCTCATCGAGCAGCAATGCAGCGGGCTCGGAGAGCAATCCGATGGCGATGTTGAGGCGCTGCTGGTTGCCGCCGGACAGACGGCCGACCTCCTCGCCGGCGCGCTGCTCGAGGTCGGTCTGGGTGAGCATCCGCTCGACGGCGGACTCGGTGTCGGCGAGTTTCTCCAGACGCGCAAACAGCCTCAGGTTCTCAGCCACCGAGAGCTTCGAGTACAGCGCCGGCTGCTGCGGCACCCATCCGATCCGCTCCGGCGCCAGCGTCACCTCTCCGCTCGTGGCTCGTTGCACGCCGGCGAGGATCGACAGCAATGTCGTCTTGCCGGCGCCGTTCGGCCCGATCACGGCCACCAGCTCTCCGACCGACAACTCGAAGCTCACCGAGCTCAGGGCGGTGCGGGCTCCGAACTGCTTCGTCAGCGAGCGGGCGGTGAGGGTGCTGCTCGGCGGCCCCGTTGCGGCGACGGTCGTCACGAATCGTGAGGCTACCCGGGAGTCCGCACCCGCGGCTCCAGCGACGCCCCGCAGGAGCGGCAGTACTGGTCGTCGGGACCGGCGGCCGCGGCGCAGTCCGGACATCGATCGGGACCGATCGGGACCGCCCCGGCCGTCGGGAGCACCGTCCCCCACTGCTCGAGCACGAGATGGCGGCGCAGGTACACGATCGTTTCGCGCAGCACCGCGATGATCGGCAGCGCGACCAGCGCCCCGACGATTCCGTACAGCTGGTAGCCGACCAGGAGGGCCAGGATGATCAGGATGGGGTTGATCCGCAGCGAGATCCGGAACACCTGCGGCGCGACGAAATGGCCCTCGAGCTGCTGCAGCGCGACGAACAGCAGCACGACCCACACGGCGCTGAGCGGATTGTTGAACAGCGCCACCCCCACGGCCGGAAGCGGGCCGATGATCGGGCCGATGTAGGGGATGAACTCCATCAGCCCGTAGAAGGCGCCGAAGAACAGCGCGTAGGTCTGGCCCGCCGGGAAGATGCCAACCGCGCCCAAGATCCACAGCGTCACCGCAGCGCTCGTACCCATGATCAGGCTGAAGAGGATCTGCCCGCGCATGTAGCCGGACACCGCGCGCTGCGCCAGGAGCGGGTAGTCGTCGCTCGGCGTGCCGTCACCCGGCGGCATGATTCGTCTGGCCAGCGCCCCGATCTGCCTGCCGTATACGAGCAGGTAGATGGACAACACCAAGACCAGGACGAGGTCGAATGAGATCGTGACAACGTTCTGGAGCAGGTCGCGGGAGAAGGCCACGATGTCGCCCGAACGCTTGACCAGGTTCTTTTGCAGCGTCTGAAGCGCCGTCTGCCCCTGCTGCTGGACATGCACGTTGATCCCTTGCCGGTCGAGCCAGCTCTGGAGGTTGGCCAGATCGCGGTTGGCCTGCTTGACGAGATGGGGGACGTTGCGCTGGAAGTGGCTGATCTGCGTGCTGATCGGGTTCGAGAGCAGCACCGCGACCCCGGCCAGGATCGCGAACCCGCTGAGATAGACGGCGAGGATCGCCAGTCCTCGTGGCAACCCGACCCGCTCGAGCTTCTTCACCAGCGGGTTGAAGAGCAGGGCCACGATGCTCGCCACGATCAGGATCAGGAGCACCGTGCCCGCCGCGCGGGCCAGCGCCCACAGCCCGAGCAGCCCGAGCGGCAGCAGCACCAGCTGAATCCAGCGAGGAACCACCACGGGAGCGACCGGGACCGGAGCCGGCCCAAGCTGTTGCTCCTCGGCGCCATTGCCCGGCGGCCCCGGTTTGGTCCGCATCCCTGGGAGCCATCGCGTCATACAACCTGGAAGTATGCGGAATCAGAAGACATGAACCGCGGCGTATCCATTCTGTTCGTCGGCGACGTCGTCGGCGGGATCGGCCGGCGGGCGCTGCTGCGCCTGCTCCCAGAGCTGCGCGAGCGTCATGCACCGGACTTTGTGGTGGTCAACGGTGAGAACTCCGCGGGCGGTCTGGGGATCACGCCAAGGATCGCCGACGAGCTGTTCGCGGCCGGGATCGACGTGATCACCCTGGGCAACCACACGTACCGCCATCGCGAGATCTACCCCTACCTCGACACGCACGCACGGATCCTGCGCCCGGCGAACTTCCTGCGCAGCCAGCCCGGACATGGGTGGTGCGTGGTGGAGCACGATGGAGTGCGTCTCGGCGTCGTGTCGCTGTCGGGCAACCTGTTCATGAACGCCGGCCGGCCGGCCTTCTCCGAGGCGGATGCGGTGCTGCACGCGCTGAAGGGGGAGGCCGACCAGATCCTGGTCGACATGCACGCCGAGGCGACGAGCGAGAAGGTCGGCATGGGCTGGTTCCTCGACGGTCGCGTGACCGCGGTCGTCGGCACCCACACCCACATCCCCACCGCCGACGGGCGCGTGCTGCCCGGCGGCACCGCCTACATCACCGACGTGGGGATGACGGGCCCACGGGGAGGCGTGATCGGCGTGAAGCGCGAACAGGCGCTCGAGTCGATGATCACGAAGATGCCGATCCGGTTCGAGACCTCAACCGAGGACCCGTGGCTGAATGGCGTGATCGTCCGCACCGCCGGCCCGATGCGAGCGGCGTCGATCGAGCAGGTGCTCGAGCCGGCCCCGGGCGTCAGCTGAGACTCGGGTAGGGCCGGAGGCCGGCGCGAGGCCCCGCACGCCCCCTACCCCGCGGCGGCTGCCGGCACGCGCCCAGGCACCTCGAGCGGCACGGCGGGTGGTGGCGCTCGCTCGGGGTGGGCGCCGAGGAGAGCGAAGATCACGAGCGGGAAGAACCACACGATGTAGAGGTAGAACCAGTGGGTGATCCCGAGCTGCAGCGTGATCAGCACGGCCGCCCCGAGTGCGGCCACCTGCACCAGGTCCCGCCGGCGCGGCACGAAGGCGACCGCGATCGCGAGCGCGACCGCCGCTCCCTGGACCAGGTGCTGCTCGAACCCGAGCCCGCCCCACAGGCCCCAGATCGAGAACGGCGATCCGCGTCCCGCCTGATACGTGAGCGTGTCGCGCCAGAAGCGGGAGAGGTTGCCGCCGAGGACGACGGGGACCATCACGACGAGGCCGGTGATGCCGAACGCCATCGTGTATCCGATCACCGAGCGCTTGCGGAACTCGGAGTCGATGCCGCGCATGAACAGCGGCCCCAGGGCGAGGGGCGCGAACTTGGCGAAGCCCGCGAGCGCGGCTCCGACGCCGCGCGCCGGCGGCGAGGTGATCACGAGCAGCGTCAGCACGAGCAGCATCGAGACGAGGCTGTCGTTGCTGTTGGAGCTGAGCGCGTAGAGCGTGAACGGGTAGGCCGCCCAGGCGTAGGCCAGGACCACGCCGAGGGTCGGGCCGCGAACGCGGCGGCCGAGCAGGAACAGGCCCAGTAGCGTCAGCAGGTCGAAGGCGATCGCCGCCGCGTGGGCGGCGGGGAGATCGTCCCAGCGCCCGCTCCAGCCGAACATCAACCGGAACGGGACATAGGCGTAGTAGTTGACCGGGCCGTAGGTATCGCCGTTGGCGTTGTCGGCCGGCCAGTGCCCGTACAGCGGCTTTCCGTGCACCAGGCGGTCGGCGCCGATCACGCCTGCGTAGCCCACGTCGATGACGTTCGAGTTGGTCAGGTTCAACCCGACGCGGAAGCCGACCAGGAACACCAGCGCCACCGCGAGCCACGAGACCGGCACGAGCAGCCGCAACGGCTCCTTGGGCCGGCCTCGCCCGCGGGCGAGGCACAGCATCCGTACCAGCAGGTAGAGCAGGCAGGGATAGGCGAGCGGCACCGAGAGACCGATCCGGGCGTGGTTGAAGAAGGCGAGCGAGACCGAGAACGAGAGCAGCACGAGCAGGTCGAGATGCAACAGCGAGGGCTTGCGGCGGCGGGGCAGGAACGGGACCAGGAACACCACGCACATCGGAAGCCACACGTACCAGGCGTTGACGCGGCGCCCAAAGGCGCCGGGGTAACCGCGGGCCATCGACCACGCGACCTGGAACCCGGTCCAGGCCTCGGTCACCGTGCCGCCGGCGTCGTCGACGTAGACCTGCGCGATCTCCTTGCCACCGGGCGTGAACCAGCTCACCTGCCAGCGACCGGGGCCCTTCGTGTACTCGGCCGGATAGGAGCCGTGATGCCGGCGCACGACGTCCCCGACCTTGGCCACACGGGCGGCGATCCGCTCGACCTGGGTGGCGTTGAGCCGGTATCCGACCGGGGCCTTGCTCTGCGAGGTGACCAGGACCGGCGTGTTCGGATCCACGGTCGTGGTGGTCGCCGCGCGGGCGGGCGCCAATCCGGGCGCGCACAGGAGCGCCAGGACAGCGACGGCGAGGAGCTGCGCGACGCGGCCGGCCAGCGACCTGGTCAGGCCTTGAAGCTCCAAAGCTTCTGCCCGATGAACGACAGCGGCGTACCGGCGGCGATCGCGATCGCCTGGGCGACCACTTTCGGCATGCCGGCCCCGCCCACGAGCGAGATCAGCACCACGTAGGTGAAACCGAAGGTGACCAGTGAGACCGCGAAGAAGCGCGCACCCTGGTCCAGCGCTGCCTGGTGCCTGGCGTCGAACGTCCAATGCCGGTTCCACCAGAAGTTGTTCATCACCGAGACGACGAACGCCACGACGGCGGCAACGCGGTAATCGATCCCGAGCAGATGGACGCAGATGGCGAACACGGCCAGATTGACCACATACCCGCTCGCGCCCACGGCGGCAAACCGGAACAGCTGCAGCCAGTTGTGTGTGCGCCGCACGCCGTGGCGCACACGATGGCGAAACGGCAGCTCGACGGCGCCGGTCAGATCATCAGGCATGGGAGAAATGTAGCGTCGTCATGTCGGATGACCGTGAGAGACGGCAAATTGCTAACGCGCGCCTAATCCGAAGTGTTCCCGGATCATGGGGGCGATATCCGTCAACGACCACTGCTCTCGCACGTCCCTGGAGTCCGGTCCGGTGCCGCACCAGAGCAGGGCGCCGAGCGAATCGGAGTGGTGCAACGAGCCGTGGCTTCCGCCCCCCACGTGGTCCGCGCCCCCCCAGTCCACGAACTCGTAGCTCGGCGCCGCGGAGAGCAGGATGTCGCCGGCCGTCGGGCACTTGAGCGACGACCAGATGCGGGCCAGCGCGTCCGGATACTCCGGGCTCAGGAAGCGCCCGTCCCGAAGCTCGGCCGCCAGCGTCGTCAGCTCACCTTCGATGTACCACCGTTTGCCGCGTGGATCCTGGACGTCCCCGCCGGGCGAGAACCGCAGCTCGCCGCGCTCGCTGTGGATCACCGCCTCGCGATCGCTGGCCAGCCACATCGTCAGGTCGACCCCGTCGAGATCGCGAACCGCCTCGAGCGCCCGGGACATGACCGGATCGCGGCGCTCCTCGTCGAGCACGTAGACCATCGCCGAGCGCTGGGCGGGGCTGAGGGCGACTTCGGCCCCGATCGAGCGCGCGGCGCTGTTGGTGGCGACGTCGAAGTCCGCGAACGCGCTGTCGAGCCGGATCCGCTCCTCGACCGCGGCCTGGGAATGGTCTGAGGCGACGATGATCGCGTAGTCGTCAAAGAACGCATCGGGTCCGCCGGCGGCGTGCATCAGGCGCTCGAGCTGACGGTCGGCGGCGGCGATCGAGGTGACCTGGGCGTGGGGACCGTTCTTGTGCGACCAGGCGTCGTTGTCGGGAAGCGAGAAGAGCATGAAGTCGAACAGGTCGTTCTCGACCAGGTAGGCCCCCACGCAGCCGGTGTGCTGGTCGCGCACCCCGGGCATGCCAAGCTGACCCCGGCAGCCGGTCTTGCGAGTGGCATACAGGTCGGCGTAGAACAGCTCCCGGGGGCCGTCGATAGTGCGCCGGAAGAGCGTCGAGGTGACGATCCGCGCGAGCGCCGTCTCGTTGGCGACCTCGTGATGATGGCGGCCGCGGTAGATCAGGTAGGTCGTGCCGGCCGTGCGCACGTCGGCGTCGTCGAGCGTCTCGAACACGGTCTCGACGTCGTGCGAGAGGTGCTCCGCGTTCATCCGGTAGACGGTGTCGGTGAGCGAGCGCAGAACCCCGAACTGGCGGCTGGCCGAGAAGCTCGACCCGTATTCGACGTAGCGCGCCTCCTCCCGGTGGTACCAGTTCATGCTCGGGATCCAGTGGCGGTCGGGACCGACGCCGGTCGTGATCGAGGCCGCGCACACGGGCGTCACCGACGGGAACACCGCGGCGCAATCATTCACGTACACCCCCTGCTCGGCGATCCGGGCCAGCGCCGGCGCGCGGCCGGTGGCGATCGCGCGCTCGAGCATCGCCGGCTTCAGCGCGTCGATCACGACCAGGACGAGCTTCTTGGCGGAGCTCACCTGAGGATCCGCAGCCCGGCGTACTTCTGGTCCTCGCGACGGCGCCCGGCGAACACGAGCCAGAGCAGGCCGAGCAGGGCGAGCAGGCCAACGGGCGGCGCCAGCACCGACAGCACCGCCAGCAGCAGCGCGCTGCCCTCGGCGTACAGCGGCACAGCCGCCGCGGCCGCCTTGTCCAGCCGCGCCCGCACGCGCGCGAACAGCGGCCGGGTCGCCGCGATCCCGATCGCGGCGCAGAGGATGCCCCCGATCAGCCCCGGCCAGGTCGCGTAGTGGCCGTGGGCGAGAGAGCCGGCGAACAGCAGCGCCCCGAGCGCGAGGGAGATCAGCGCCAGCCCGACCGCCAGCGGGCCGGTGTCGAGGCGCTCCGGGGCAAGACGGCGCTCCGCGAGCGCCAGCAGAATCGCGCCGAGCGTGATCGCAAGCAGGAATCCGGGACTCTGCAGGAAAGCGGAGTCGGTGTGCTTGAAGTCGATCTCGGCGTTGCCGGCCGCCAGCCCACCGACGGCGAGCGTGGGCAGGAACGGCCTGATTCCCACCGCCGCGGCGATGCCGATCCCCTGGAAGATGTCGAAGACGAGATGCACCGTGCTGTACCGTGACGGTAGACGGTGAACGGGTCTGTCGGAGATATCGCGCGTGAACCCCGGGTCTAGGCCACCACGATCGACCGTCCGCGACATCGAGCGCTACGCGTCGCTGTTCGCGGAGCGCACGCAGGTGATGAAGTCCTCGGCGATGCGCGATCTGATGGCGCTGACCGAACGCGAGGACGTGATCTCGCTCGCCGGTGGCCTTCCGGACACGTCCACCTTCCCGCCGGAGTCCTACGCCTCGCTGATGCGGACGGTGGCCACCGAGTGCTGCGCGCGGGCGCTTCAGTACGGGCCCACCGAGGGGTTCTCGCGGCTCAAGCGCTGCATCGCCGAGGTGATGAGCGCCGAGGGCATGGAGATCGACCCCGACGATCTGCTCGTGACTACGGGCGGCCAGCAGGTCATCGATCTCGTCTGCAAGACGCTGATCGACCCCGGTGACGTGATCGTCGCGGAGGCTCCCACGTATCCCGGTGCCGTGCCCACGTTCTGCGCCTACCAGGCCGACGTCGTCCAGGTGACCATGGACCGCGACGGGATGCGGATCGATCAGCTGCTCGAGACGCTGGACGAGCTCGACCGGACCGGCCGGCGGCCGAAGTTCATCTACACGGTTCCGAACTTCCACAACCCCGCCGGGGTCACGATGTCGCTGCAGAGGCGGCGCGACCTGGTTCGGATCGCCGCCGAGCGGGAGCTGCTGGTGCTCGAGGACAACCCCTACGGGCTGCTGCGCTACGAGGGAACCCCGCTGCCCACGCTGCGCTCGCTCGACGGCGGCGAGTTCGTGATCTATGCGAGCACGTTCTCGAAGATCCTCTCTCCCGGCGTCCGGCTCGGATGGACGACCGCGCCGCCGCCCGTACTGCAGAAGATGAGCATCGGGAAGCAGTCGGCCGATCTGTGCTCATCCTCGGTCTCGCAGTGCTTTGTCGCCGCGTACTTCGACTCGGGCCCATGGCACGAGTACGTGCGCTCGCTGATCGAGATCTATCGCCGGCGCCGAGATGTGATGCTCGACTCGCTGGCCGAGCACTTCCCGCGTGAGGCCGAGTGGACCCATCCCGAGGGCGGCCTGTTCATCTGGGCCACGATGCCCGCCTATATCGACACCAACGACCTGCTGGCCCGGGCGCTCGAGGAGCATGTCGCGTTCGTCCCGGGGCGGGCCGCGTTCGTCGACGGCCGCGGCGGGTCGGCGATGCGGCTGAACTTCTCCGGCGTCGGCGAGGACGACATTCGCGAGGGCATCCGCCGGATCGGTGAGGTCGTGCGCGAGCAGGTCGACCTGTACGACACGCTCACCGGGGCTCGAGCCGCGGCCATGCCCCAGACCGGGGCCGACCCGGTCACGGCCCACCGGCAGCGCTCCGCCGGAGGTGAAGAGCGCGAGCCGCTCCAGGAGGATGCCGAGCTGGCCAAGGTCCTGCGCCTGCCGGCCAAGCGCAAGCGGGCCGGATCTGGATGAGCCGGGTCGCGGTGCTCAA
>JADGPN010000222.1 GCA_017882465.1 Solirubrobacteraceae bacterium | reverse complement strand
TGCGCGTAGAGCACGAAACGGTCTTCGTCTAGCGCGTCGCGGATGCGACCTACCCAGCTCATTTCATCGCGTTCCCTAGCTTTTGCGATCTCCAGCAGCTTGTCGGCAGAGATATCGCGAAACACCACGACCGAGCCATCGCCTTCTTCGCTGAGCAGTGGCGATGCCGCATAGGCAACCGGCAACGACTGGCCGTCGCGGGTTGTGAATGTGTCGTCCTCTACGGTGACGGGTGTTCCGGCTGCTCGCGCCGTTGTCAACGGGCACTCCTCGATCGCATAGGGCGAGCCGTCTTGGTGCTGGAAGTGGAATGCGTCATGCGCCACGCGACCGCGAAGCTCGTCTTCGGTCCATCCCAGCATGTGCTCGGCGGCGTGGTTCATCAACGTGACTTGACCCTCGAGGTCAACCGCGTAGAGACCCTCAGTCATACTTTCGGTCGCCGCGGTCAGGAGCCGCGCTGTTGAGCGCAGCGCGGCGTCTCGCTGCTTGGTCGCGGTGATGTCTGACATCACCGCGATCGTCCCGGCGACGCCAGCGTCGCGGTCGAACAGAGCGGTCGAAGATACTCGGCACCAAACCGCCGATCCGTTCTTGTGCTCAAAGCAGTGATCGCGGACCGAGGCAGCTGCGCTGTGCTGATTTTCAGCGATCTCGGCCTGGGCGGTTCGGAACCACTCGGGATCCATGAACCGACTGATCGGTTCCCCGAGCATCTCGCATTCCGTGTAGCCGAGAATGGCGGCCATTTTGCCGTTGACATAGTCGGTGACGTTGTCTTGGTCCAGGCGCCACACGCCCTCTGGCGTCGTCTCCAGGATCTGGCGGTAGCGTCCCTCGCTTGCCTCGAGCAGTTGGGCGTGAGCGTCATGGAGCTCCTGCTCAGCGTGCTTGCGGTCTGTGACGTCGCGAACTGCGGCGATGGTGAACACTCCGCTATGGGTCTGCAATGGGCTCAGACTGATCTCAACCGGAACTTCGGTGCCGTTCTTGCGGCGACCCCACAGGTCAAGCCCCGAGTGCATAGAACGAACACGCGGCGAGTCTGAGAACGCGGCGCGTTGATCGCGATGCGAAGCTCTCCAGCGATCCGGGATCAGCACCTCCACCGGCCGGCCGACTAGCTCCTCGCGCTCGTAGCCAAACAAGCGCTCGGCCTCGGCGTTCAACAGCTGAATCTGTCCCTCGGCATCGGCGATCACCATCGCGTCGGGAGCGGACTCGAGCAGCGCCCGGGTCAGCGCTTCGCTCCGCGACGCCTCCGCAGCTTGGCGCTCGGACCCCTCGGGGTTCACGACGCCAGCCCCGTCACCGCTCGTTACGGACGACTGCTCACGCGTGTTGGTCCTCCTGCTATTCCGGACGCCAGGCGTCTCAGGGCGAGACAAACCACTCCTTCCAACGCTGTAAGCAGCGGCGTCCGGCGGGCGCCCGTACCAAACATCATCGGCACCGCGCATGAAGAACATTAGCTACGCGCGAAGAAATCAGCGTCTGGTCGCATCGCGGTCGCGGCGAGTGCCACCTCGGCCGGCCGTCCCAACGATTGGACGAAGGATTCGCTGATCAATGACTGTGGGATTTCGTGAACGCTGGTCCCGCGAAACGCTGGGATTAGGCCCTTCTGGACCCACAGATATTGATTCGGGTGAGCCTAACGGCCGCGCTTCCCCGCGCTGACGAGTAGTGGCGGCGCTCTGATGCCGAGCAGACGGACCGCCCGCGCCGCCGCATCGCGCCGTTTATGCGGAAGTGCCTCGATCCTCCGCCGTGGCTGCCGGAGACGTTCCGCAGCGGCCGCGCCCGGCCTCCATCGTCGGCGCTTGCGCCGCGACCCTCGTGGCGCTTGCTGGCGTCCGGTCGATCGCCGACCTGACAAGCACTGCGCTCGCTGACGGGTGCTTCGGGGCGACATTGCGACCGTCCCGATTTGGCGCTACGCGCACCGCGGCGCACTGTCGGATTCGCCCAGACGGAGCAGCCCGCTCACCGCGCCCGGACGACTGCTATGCCTATACACCGGTCCTGTCCGCAGACTTCTCCTTCCGGCCCACAGATCGTGGAAGCAGCCGTGTGACGGGGCGGCTCGTCGAGCGGCGATGGAGCCACGCGCGGACGCCGACTAATCGACTGCTGCTTCCGTCCCACGCGGGAGCCAACTCGAGCTCGCTGCGGACTACCGCTCCGACCGGATCTTTAGGCGCTCACGCCGAGCGACGTGCTTCGAGCGCGAAGCAGGTCTCTCCCGATTACGGCGAACGTGTCGTCGCTCGAGTGGAAGCGGGGCGTCGGCCCAGATGAAGACGTTGGTGGCCGCGTTCGCGGTGGCGCACCGCGGCGCACGTGGTTCAGATGGCAGAACACACGGTGCAGCTCGGCGATCCTCGCGCGGGACCGGCTGCGCGGGGTGCCGGGCGCCGGGTCATCCGCCGACCGCCACGCCAAGAGCCGCGTTGAGCGAGGCGATGATCGCTCCGCCCACGGTGATCGAGAGGAACGAGCGCGCGAAGCTCGTCTGAAAGATGTTGCAGCGACAGGCGGGAGCCGGCGTTCCTCTGACCGTCAAGCGCTACCACCTTGGGGGATTCACTCGCGAGCCTTGAGGCTCATAGGACGAGCCCCGAGCGACATGGAGAAGACCAGCCCCGACGACCGCGGCCCATGACGTGGGACCCACAGGGGCGGGACCCGGCCTTCGTGGCGACCGCCGACTGTGGTCATTCACAAAGCAGGCCCGCGGCAGGCTCCCCGGGCTTCACTTCCGCTTGCCGGCTTGGCGGCAAGCGTGATCGCCTCCACAGTCGGAGGGTTGCGGACCGTGGCGCTTCTTCTTGCGCCGGCTTCACAGGCAGGGTCAGCTACACCAAGCCGCCGATCCGCACTTCTGCGCGTTCCGGAGCTCCTCAACCACAACCTCTTCCAGCGCCACGAGCGCCCGCTCGGGCATCGGCCTGACCAGGTTCCGCGGTCGGAGACGACGGTCACCAGCTGCGTCTCCGTTAGCGACAAGGCAATCCTCCAGGGGTCGAGTCGTAAGGATGCGCGCACGGACTCAACCTCTGTGGCGGACGGGCAAACGCCTGGGTTTCGACAGCTCGTCGCCAGAAGCGGCTTGGCAACAAGTGGGCGGCCGCCGCGGCCGTGACGGCTCGGCCGTCGACCCGCTTTCCTTCACGCGCGAGTGCACACGTGGTGTGCCGGCTCCATGTGGCGCGGATCAGCGCTTGTCCGGTTTTGGATGGCCCGTCCCTTCTCATGGCGACGAGCTCGGGGTGGCAACCTGGGTGAGCTCTCCGCAAGCCGTCAGGAGTTCGGGTCGCCCGCGAGCCGCGCGGACGCCATGCCTAAGGTGCGAGTAACGTGATCGCATGACTACTATCGCTGGCTACCCCGTTCAACTCGACGTTGAGTACCCGGATCGACCGCTCAACCGGCTGACAACTGCGTTGCGGATCTTCACGATCATCCCGATCGCGATCGTGCTCGGCGCGGTCTCTGGTGGCACATTGAGCACGACCGTCGGCAACGACGCGGCCCAGACAACCACGACCGTCGTTGTCGGCGCCGGCGGCATCCTGTTCGCCGCGCCCCTGTTGATGATCCTGTTCCGACAGAAGTACCCGCGCTGGTGGTTTGACTGGAACCTCGAACTGACGCGCTTCTCCTCAAGGGTCGCGCTGTACGGAGCGCTACTCGACGACCGCTACCCCTCGACGGATGAGCGCCAGTCGCTGCTCCTAGCCATCCATTATCCCGACGCCCGGAGCGATCTGAACCGCTGGCTGCCGCTGGTGAAGTGGTTCCTGGCGATCCCGCACTACATAGTCCTCGTGTTCCTCGGTATCGCTGCGCTCGTGTGCGTGGTGATCGCGTGGTTCGCGATCCTGTTCACCGGCCGCTACCCGCGCGGACTGTTCGACTTCGTCGTCGGCGTCGGACGCTGGAGCGTCCGCGTTTCGGCCTACGCCGTCCTGCTCACCACCGATCGCTACCCACCCTTCTCGCTGAACCCGTAGGCAGCGTGTCGACCTGCTCACGACGCGGGCGGCGAATCGAACCATGCGGGCCTCGCGCACGAGGCGGCTGCGGTGCGCTGACCACCCGGAAGCAGCTGCGCGTCGAGCGTCTTGCAGAGCGACCTGCGCGTGCACCTCACAGTGGAGATCGCAGTGGCTACGGGTCAGGACCGTGCGGTGCATCGCGCGTGCGCTTCCCATGCCAGGCAGGCCGCTTGCACTGGTCGTCCAGAGCGGGAGTTGCGCGCGTAGGATGCCTTGTATCCGATCACCTTAGGACCTCGACTCGCGCAGCGCTGCGACCGCCCGTGGCCGTGGCGGATCGCAGGCGCGGTCGGCGATGACGGAGGCCGGAGGCAGCAGTCGAGGTTATCCACGCGGCGGACCGGCAACGAACGATCGCGAGTCCTCCTGGCGGACCATCGCTTTCGTGATCGAGACCGCCAGACAGCGGACGCCTGGTTTGCCACGAGACCAGGCGCCGTCGCCGTGGATCACCGCGAAGTGGCCTCCGACCATGCCAGTGGGCCGTGCGATTGCGGTACGTCAGAATCGTATGGTCGGGGGGGTGCCCGCTTCATGGATCTTCCCCATCGTGTCGCCAGGAGCGAGGAGGCTGCGGCGCTCGTTCGCGCGCGGCGCCGTCGCTGTGGCCCTTCGCGCCGGTGCCTTGATCGCGCTGATTGCTATCGGCATCTAGCCTGGCTCTCAGCAGTGGCACCGTCGCGTCAGGGGTTCGTTGGTGCAGTGAGGTGCGGCCGCGCTTACCGGCTGGTTCGATGATGTTGATCATGCGCAGGCAGTAGGCAGTGCGTTGCGCCAGCAGCTTGTCGCAGCCGAGCAGTGAAGCCAGTTCGCGGGTGCTGAACGGCTCGGAGGGTAGTGTTGGCAGCACCCGTAGGACGTCATCCGGGCCGCGGAATTCGACTCGGTTGAGCACCTCGACAAGACGCCGCTCGCCTGGGTCTCGTGTCCGCCGGCGCGAGGTGAGCGGTCGGGCGGAGCGGATGTGATCCTCGCGCAAGAGGAAGACCTCGATCGTGAGGTTCGGGTTGGTCAGCAGCGACGGGAAAGCAACGAGTTTGTCGAACACCTCTAGCGCGGTGCCACGCTTTGGGGATTGACGGAGCGACGCAACCTGGCCGTGCTCGTCAATGCGCACGATCCGACGTTCGGCCGCTACCGGGTGAACGATGCGAACACGATGCTCATCAAGCAGAGCATCGAGCTTCTTGCCCAGGGCGCCGAAACCGCCGGTCTGTACCTCGACGAGCTCGCCATCGACACGAACGAGGTCGATCACGAAGCGGCCGACGGGCACCTCCAACCGGTCACCCGGCTGCGCCAAGACCGCCTTGAGCGCGGCGTGCAGCGGCCCTTCGCGCATGACCCCAATGCTCGACACGGCGCACAGGCTAGACCCGCGCTCGGCGCCTACCCCACCCGACCTCGATCGCACCCGCCACGTCCCCAACTCGGTGATTCGGGCAGGCAACCAACGAGCTGCTCACACCGCCGACTACGCGCATAGGAGCCGGCGACGCTCCCGCTCGTGGTGTCTGAGCGGGCCTGCCCGCGCACGCTCGATGCTTGTCCTTCGATGAGAGTTTAGGCTTGGCGTATGCAGGTGGTGATCGTGGGTGGCGGGATCCTCGGGCTGGCCACAGCTCGGTTGGTCGCTCGAGAGGTTCGTCACGCGGAGGTCTTGGTGCTGGAGAAGGAGCGCGCCTTGGCGCAGCACCAGACTGGTCACAATTCGGGTGTTGTCCATGCGGGGCTGTACTACGCGCCGGGTTCGCTGAAGGCGCGCTTGTGCGTGCATGGCGTGTCGCTGTTGAGGGCGTTCTGCCTGGAACGCGGGATTGGGTACGAGGAGTGCGGGAAGCTCGTGATTGCGAACGACGAGCGCGAGATGACGCGATTTGACGCGCTCGAGGAGCGAGCGCGGGCGAATGGCGTGCCCGGTCTGCGGCGACTTGGAGAAGCGGAGCTGCGCGCGATTGAGCCGCACGCGACGGGGATCGCGGCGCTTCATTCCCCTGTGACGGCGATCGTTGACTTCGGCGAGGTCGCGCGCGCGATGGCCGACGATGCGAGAGCTGCGGGTGCGCGTATCGACACTGGGCGGGAGGTCGGTCGGGTTCTCGGCCGGGGACGGGTGGTCGAGATCGAGCTCACCGACGGCACTGTCATCCGCGGTGATCGCGCGATCGTTTGTGTGGGGCTTCATGCCGATCGCTTGGCGCGCGCGTCGCATCAGCCCGCCGAGCCGCGAATCATGCCGTTTCGCGGCGAGTACTGGCAGTTGCGGCCTGGGCGTCGTCACCTTGTCCGCGGGTTGATCTATCCGGTGCCCGACCCGGCGCTGCCGTTTCTCGGCATCCACCTCACGCGGAAGATTGACGGCTCGGTGTGGATCGGGCCGAACGCGATCCTGAGCCTGGCGCGGGAGGGCTACCGGCGGACGACGTTCGTCGCTCAGGACGTGTGGGACGCCGTCGGGTGGTCTGGTGCCCCGCGGCTGTTCCGTCGCTACTGGCACGCCGGAGTCGCCGAGATCTACCGCACGCTCTCCAAGCGCGCGTTCATCCGTCAGGCGCAGCGGTATGTCCCAGAGCTGCGGGCAAGCGACGCGATCCGCGCACCCGCCGGGGTCCGGGCGCAGGCCGTCGACCGCGACGGCACACTGGTCGACGATTTCCGGCTCGGGACCGACGGGCCGGTCCTCTGGGTCCGCAACGCC
>JADGPN010000221.1 GCA_017882465.1 Solirubrobacteraceae bacterium | reverse complement strand
CGGCCGGCCGGCTGCTGATCCTGAAGCCGAACTACAAGAAGGGGTGGACGGTCCCGGGGGGGCAGATCGACGCCACCGGCGAGTCTCCCTGGGAGGCGTGCCGCCGCGAGACGCTCGAGGAATGCGGACTGTTGGTGCACAACGGGCGGCTGGTGTGCGTCGACTTCCTGCGCCCCAAGGCCCGCCGGGCCGGAGGGGTCCGGTTCCTGTTCGACTGCGGCACGGTGAGCCAGGAGCGGCTGAGGACGATCCGGCTCCAGGAGGAGGAGATCGAGGATCACCGCGTGCTGGCTCCGGCCGAGGCGATCGAGCTGCTCAGCGGGCCGCTGCGGCGGCGGGTCTCCGCCTCGCTGGGCAGCGACCGCTGCCTGTACCTGGAGGAGGGGCGGCCGGTTCCGGGGGTGGAATGAGCGCGATGACGGGCCGCAGCCCGCTGCCCGGCGGCGTCCAAAATGGGCCCGATGACCCCGGCCGACCACCCGGGTCAGTACCCTGACCGGGAAACCCGGTCCGGTTTTCCCCTTGTTCAGTGATCACTCCGCCCAAGAAGAGGGGCCGTCGGCATTCCCGCAGGCGGCGGCGCTCGAGCTGCGCAACGTCCGCAAGCAGTATCCGGGTCAGCGTGAGCCGGCGATCCCCGGTCTCAGCCTGAGCGTCGAGGCGGGGGAAGTGTGCGTGCTGGTCGGGCCGTCGGGGTCGGGCAAGACGACCGCGATGCGGCTGATCAACCGCATGATCCCGCTCAGCGGCGGCGACATCCTGCTCGGCGGTCGCAGCATCCTCGACCACGAGCCGACCGAGCTGCGCAAGCAGATCGGCTACGTGATCCAGCAGACCGGGCTGTTCCCGCACCTGACGGTAAACGAGAACATCGCCACCGTGCCCCGGCTTCTCGGATGGGAAAGGCGGCGCACCGAGGACCGCGTGCGGGAGCTGCTCGAGCTGATCGGCATGGACCTGGACGACATCGGTCCGCGCTACCCCGCTCAGCTCTCGGGCGGGCAGCGCCAGCGGGTCGGCGTGGCGCGGGCGCTGGCCGCCGATCCCCCGCTGATGCTGATGGACGAGCCCTTCGGGGCGGTCGATCCGATCAACCGCGCCCGGCTGCAGGACGAGTTCCTGCGGCTCCAGGAGCGGGTGCGCAAGACCGTGGTCTTCGTGACCCACGACATCGATGAGGCGATCAAGATGGGGGACAAGATCGCGATTCTCCGCCAGGGCGGGACGCTGGCCCAGTTCGCGAGCCCGGCCGAGATCCTGATCGAGCCGGCCGACGAGTTCGTGGCCGAGTTCGTGGGCCAGGACCGGGCCCTCAAGCGCCTGGGGCTGGCGACGCTCGCCGACATCGAGCTGGTCACCCCCAACGGGACCGGGCCCGGTACCGACCGGGTCGCGCTGAGCGCGACCGTGCGCGACGCGCTCTCGCAGCTGATCGCCGGCGGCGGGGCGCCGCTCACCGTCGTGGACGCGGACGACCACGTGGCGGGCATCGTGACGCTCGAGCTGCTCGGCAGGGTGCTGGGCGACGGGGCCCTCGCGAACGGAGCAGATCCGCAGGTGCGCGCCGCCGGCGCCGAGCCGCGCCCGGCCGGCCAGGAGTCGCCCGCATGACGGTCGTGTTCGCCGCTGCGCCGGTGATTCCCAATTTCGGCGGCGGCTCTTCGCAGTTCGCCTGCGAGCGGGCCAACCGGCTGTTCTGCCCCAACTGGGTGTCGCGCAACTGGGCCACGGTCCTATGGCCGGCGCTGCGCCAGCACGTCGAGCTGACGCTGATCGCGGTCGCGATCGGGTTCGTGCTCTCGACCGCGCTCGCGCTCACGGCCTACCGGCGACACTGGGTCGAGCGCCCCGTGCTGATCATCACCGCGATCCTCTACACGATTCCCTCACTGGCCCTGTTCGAGCTGCTCGAGCCGCTGCCGGGCTTCGGTCTCAGCCGGACGACAGCCGAGGTGGCGCTGGTGTCCTACACGCTGCTGATCCTGTTCCGCAACACGCTCACCGGACTGCGTGAGGTGCCGGCCGAGGTTCGCGACGCCGCTCGCGGCATGGGCATGAGCGACCGCCAGTCGCTGTTGCGCGTCGAGCTGCCGCTGGCGCTGCCGGCGATCATCGCGGGGCTGCGGATCGCCACCGTGACGGTGATCTCATTGGCCACCGTCGCCTCGCTGATCGACAACGAGGGCCTCGGCTCGCCGATTCTGGCGGCGATCTCCAACGAGGTGTTCAAGACCGAGCTGATCGTCGCCGGCGGGATGGCGGTGCTGCTCGCGCTGCTGGCCGACGGGCTGCTGGTGCTCCTGCAGCGACGCCTGACCCCTTGGACCCGGGCGCGGGCGGTCTGATCGTCATGAACAACTTCGTCGAGGCGTTCAAGTTCATCGGCCGCAACGGCCAGGTTCCGGGAGCCCCGCCGCTGCCGAGCCTGGTTCATCTCACGCTCGAGACGCTCAAGATCGCCGGGATCGCGATGGCGATCGCCCTCGTGATCGCGATCCCGCTCGGGGTGTGGCTGGGCCACATCCACCGCGGCTCATTCGTGGCCATCAACGTCGGCAACATCTGGCGCGCGCTGCCCAGCCTGGCCGTGCTGGCGATCGGCGTCGCCTTTCTCGGGATCGGCCTCGGCAACGTGCTGCTGGCGCTCTCGGTCCTTGCCGTGCCGCCGATGATCACCAATGCCTACGTCGCGGTCGACGGCGTCGACCGCGACTTCGTCGACGCCGCCCGGGGCATGGGCATGAGCGGCTGGGAGATCCTGCGCAAGGTCGAGCTGCCGCTCGGAATCCCCCTGATCTTCGCCGGGATCCGGACCTCGGCGCTGTTCGTCGTCTCGACGACCACGATCAGCGCCCTGACCGGCTACAGCGGCAGTCTCGGCGACATCATCAACAACGAGACCAGCTACCACCTCTCAGGCGTGCTCGGCGCGGCCATCTGCATCGCCGTCCTGGCGCTGGTCGTCGAGTTCGCGCTGGCCGGGTTGCAGCGACTGGTCACACCGCGCGGCCTGAAGCTCGCGGGGCGCGAAGACGCCACTTCGGCGTTCGTGCCGATCGTCGGCGAGAGCAGCTGAACCTTCACCGATCACCCACCATCAGCCAACCAAGAGGAGTACAGATGCGACTATCCGGATCCAGAGGTCTAATCAGCGCCATCCTCGCCGTCGCCGCGGCCGTCCTGATGGCCGCCTGCGGCAGCTCCTCGTCGAGCTCGAGCAGCTCGTCGGCCACCAGCTCGACGCCGGCGGCCACCACCGGCGGAAGCTCGACGGCCGCGACGAGCGGTCCCGGCGTCGGCAAGCCGGCGGTGACGATCGGCGACAAGAACTTCACCGAGGAGTACATCCTCGGCGCGCTCTACCAGCAGGCGCTGGCCGCCAAGGGTTACAAGGCCACGCTGAAGGGCAACATCGGCTCCTCGGAGATCATCTACAAGGCACTGACCTCGGGCCAGATCGACATGTACCCCGAGTACACCGGCACGCTGCTGACCGCGGTCGCCGGCGTGACCACCCCGCCGCACAGCGCCCAGGACGCGTACAACCAGGCCAAGGCGTTCGCCGAGAAGCACGGCTACACGCTGCTCGCCAAGACGCCGTTCTACGACTCGGACGCGCTCGGCGCGCTCAAGGCCTACGCGCAGAAGAACAAACTGACGAGCATCGCCGACCTGAAGAAGCTCGGCACGGCGGTGAAGCTCGGGGGCGCGCCGGAGTTCCAGACCCGGGCCGAGGGCCTGGTGGGTCTCAAGCAGCAGTACGGGATCAACCCCACGTTCGTGCCGCTGGCGATCGGCCTGACCTACAAGGCGCTCGACTCGGGCCAGGTCGGCGTGTCCGACGTGTTCACCACCGACCCGCAGCTGACCACCGGAAAGTACGTGCTGCTCAGCGACCCGAAGAAGGTGTTCGGGTTCCAGAACGTCGCCCCCGTCGTCAAGCAGAGCGTCGTGGCCGCCGAAGGCCCGGCGTTTCAGCAGACGATCGACAAGGTGAGCTCGCTGCTCACGCTGCCGGCGATCCAGAAGATGAACGCCGCAGTGGCGCTCGACCAGCAGTCGCCGGCGACCGTCGCTCACCAGTTCCTCGCCGCCAACGGATTGGCCTGAGAACCGCATCCCGCTCGGCCACCGGGTCCGGGTCAGCTCACGGGCTGATCCGCCCGGGGCCGGATGGGATGATGCCATGATTGAGCGACTCCGCGCCGGCTGAAGTCACAGCGAAGGCAGACCAGCCCCCGACCGGGAAGCTCTCCGGGGGGCCGCGTCGGCGCGAGCATACGCTGAGCACCGCGGGCGGCCTGTCCGCCCTCAGCCTCGACGCGCTGTCCAGCGTCGCCTACGGGCCCGAGGCGATGATGCTGGTGCTGATCGCCGCGGGCGCCAGCGCGCTGCGCTTCACGCTGCCGATCACGCTGGTGATCACGGGGATGCTGGTGCTGCTGGTGATCTCCTACACGCAGGTGATCGCGGCGCACCCCGACGGGGGCGGTGCGTACGCAGTCGCCAAGCAGGACATCGGGCCGAGGACGAGTCTGCTGGCGGCGGCCTCGCTGGTCGTCGACTACGTGCTCACGGTCGCGGTCAGCCTCGCCGCCGGTGCGGCGAGCCTGGGCAGCGTGTTCCCGGCGCTCGCGCACCACCTGCTGCTGGTGGCGCTGACCGGATTGGTCCTGCTGACGGTGGTGAACCTGTTCGGAATCAGCGAGTCGGCGAAGCTGCTGATGGGGCCGACCGTGCTGTTCATCGTGAGCATCATCGCGGTGATCGTCGTCGGCGCGCTGCGCCGGCATCCGGTCGCCGTGATCGGGACCAGCGAGGCGCCCTTCCATGCCACCGAGGCGCTCGGCCTGGTGCTGATCCTGAAGGCCTTTGCCGCCGGCTGCTCCGCCGTCACCGGGGTGGAGGCGATCGCCAACGGGGTGCCCCAGTTCCGCAAGCCGCGGATCCGCACCGCCCAGCGAACCGAGGTCTCACTCGGAGTGCTGCTCGGCGCGATGCTGGTGGGGCTGGCGCTGCTCATCCGCGTGCATCACGTCGTGCCCCGGGGAGGTGTGACGGTCCTGGCCCAGTTGACGGCGGCGGCGTTCGGGACCGGGTGGCCCTACTACGTCTCGAACCTCGCGGTCACCCTGGTGCTGGCGCTGGCGGCGAACACGAGCTTCGGCGGTCTGCCGGTGCTGATGAGCCTGCTGGCCAAGGATCATCGTCTCCCGCATCTGTTCTACCTGCGGGCGGAGCGCCCGGTCTACCGGCACGGGATCATCGCCCTGGCACTGCTGGCCGCCGTCCTGCTCGGGGCGGTCGAAGCCGAGACCAACAAGCTAATCCCGCTGTTCACGATCGGGGTATTCGTCGGCTTTACGATCAGCCAGATCGGCCTCGTGCGCCACTGGCGCAGGAAACGCCCTCCGCGCTGGCGCCTGCGGGCGGCGCTCAACGGCGTCGGCGCGGTCATGACCGCGGTGGCGGTGTGCGTGTTCCTGTCGACCAAGTTCCTCGAGGGCGCGTGGGTGGTGACGATCGCGGTCCCGCTGATGATGATCCTGTTCTGGCAGACCGAGCGCTACTACGCCGAGGTGGCCAGTGAGCTCAAGCTCGGCAAGACCCCGCCGCACCCGCGCAAGCGCCAGAGCATCGTGATCGTGCCCACGTCGACGGTCAACCTGCTGACCGAGCAGGCCCTGTGCGCCGCGCTCTCGATCAGCGACACAGTCATCGGCGTTGCCGTGGCGGCCGACGAGAAGGAGGCCCAGCACGTCAAGCGCGCCTGGGACGAGTGGCACCCGGGCGTCCCGATCGAGGTGCTCGTCGACCCCCATCGAGCCTTCGTGCGCTCGGTCGTCCGCTACGTCAAGTCGATCCAGAAGGAGGACCTGGACGTGACCGTGGTGGTGTTGATCCCCGAGATCATCCCGCGCCGGCGCCGTCACGAGATCCTGCACAACCAGCGCGGCCGGCTGCTTGGGGCGGTGCTCAAGTCCCGCACCAACGCGGTCGTGGCCACGCTGCCGTTCCACCTGCACGAGTAGGCCACTACACCGCCGCGGCCTTGGCCCGTTCGGAGCGCTCGCGCGCGCGGACCGCTCGCGTACGCCGGGCCCGGGGCGGCGGTGGCGGTCCCAGGCGCTCGTCCTCGTCGGGGCGCAGGACCACGATCTCGCCCGGGGCGTTGGCGAGCAGCCAGGCCACGTCGTCGGGGTTGAACCCGGCTCCACCGCGCGGCGCGGCGGCGATCACGATCCGGTCGAAGCGCTCGTGCTCCATCGTCAGCCGGAGCGCGTGCCGGTACGTGCGCCCGCGCTCGATCCGGGCGTCGACGGGGATGGAGAACTTCGTCGCCCGGTGCTCGATCGCCTCCTGGAGCCCGATCGCGATTGCCGATTGGCGGGGGAGGGGGGTGTCGAGCGGCAGGTGCAGCGACACGCGGGCCAGGAACACCGGGACCAGCGTCGCGTTCTCGGCGCTGGCCAGGCGCAGAGCGGCGTCGAGTGCCTGCTGCGAGAGTGCGTAGGCGACGAACGGGAACAGGATCCGGCGCCGCGCGCCGGCGGCCGGCGAGCGCGACGGCCTCCGCGTGCGATCGGTCAGGTGCACCCAGGCGAGCACCGCGAGCGCGATCACCAGCGCCACGACGATCACGATCAATGGCAGCGTCATCGGTCCTCCTCCTTGGTCATTCGTGTGCGGTCGGCGACGATTCGGAGGTCGACGCCGGGCAGCAGGCCGAGCAGGCGGAACGGCAGCGCCGGCTCGATCAGCCGG
>JADGPN010000220.1 GCA_017882465.1 Solirubrobacteraceae bacterium | reverse complement strand
CGAAATGCGCGTCGGTGCCGGCGGCGCGTACGCGGTCGGGATGAGACCGGGAAACACGCTGATCGTGGCCCACCGGACCCCCACATGCTCGGCCGCGACTGGGGCGGCGATCAGCGCTGGATGAGCCAACAGCAGATCGGCACCACGAATCGACGCGGCGAGGTCGTCGACGTAGCGATCGAGAGCCGGGAAGATAAAGCGCCGAAACAGCCCCAGGAGCCCATCGTCGCCAGCACGATTCTCCCCATCACACGATTAGCCCAGACCAGGTCATTGAGGGTCTGCCGCCTCCGGACCCCCGTTCGTCGAGGAGTCGCGCCTTCGTCGCAAACCAGAAGGGCACTGAGATCGACTGGATTGCGAATGCAGAAGTCCGGACGGTCAGCCGCAGCCAGCTCAGGACGCTCGGAAGTGGGCGAATCCGAGAGCATGCCAGCGAACGAGATTCATCACAGCGGCTGAGCGAACCAAGCGTCGGACCGGCGACAGATCGACCGGCGAAAGCACAAGTCCGACTCAGCCGAGGCGCAGCTGCCGGCGGTGCGCTCGGATTCACGCGGAAGTATCCGTCCGGCCTGGCCGGCCGGACGCTCCAGTTCGTAGGCATAGCAGAAGCCAGGCTCGTCGGCATCGCGGTCGCCGACGGCGCGTCTGCAAGGCGAGGATATGTTGCGCGCAACATATCCTCGCGCAGTTGCCGTTGCCGAGGTCCACGGGCCCGGTGCGGCGCTCGCGCTCGTCGATTCCTTGCAGCTCGACCGCTACCACCTATTCCACGCCATCCGCGCGGACCTGCTGCGGCGCCTCGACCGCGACACCGAGGCCGCGCGCGCATACGAGGCGGCGATCGCACGCACGGACAACGCCATCGAGCGCCGCTTTCTGGAGCGCAGACTCACTGAGGTACGGGCCGCAGGCAGCTGTTGACGCCCTGGCCAGCAACAACACGTAGCGCACCGAAGCGAAAGCGGGGACGCAAGCACCTGTGCCGGACCAGCCCCGCTCCTCGCCAATTGCGCGATCGGCGGAGTCGGCGTCTCGGGCCTGATCGGCGGCGCGTGCCGTTCGGCAAAACCGATCGTCAGCCGCGCCGCTGCTCGGGCTCATTCCGCCCGATGCCCTCGTCGCCAAGGCGGTCACGCGCCGCGTGCCGGCGGGAGGGCGAAAGCGATCGTGCGGGTCACCGCAGCGGGACGCTTGAGATTGGGCGAACGCGAGAGCGAGCAGCGACCGACTACCAGCAAGATCCGGACGCGCGCTTTCCCAGAAAGCGATCACACCGTGCGCCAGGCGGCCGGTCGCGGATGCGGACGCCCGCTTGCCGTTGAACGCGAGCGTCCCGCTCCGCGCATCCTCCACGACGTGGCGACCCGAAAGCGAGCGTCAGGTCCTGGCGATCCCTGTGTCCCGTCCGAGCGATGCCGATGGCGCCGCATCCCGGGTTTACGGGGACTCGGCCCGGCGGAGCACGCGTGGTCGATGCGGCCGGTGAGGGTTGGGCTTGCGTACGCGTGGATCAGCCGCCGCCGGGAACACGCGCGGCTCCTGGAACCTCTCGCGCCTCCGGGGTCTGAGGCGGCTCTGTCCTCGCGAGCCGCCTTGCGCCGCTACCCGACCTTGATGACGCTCGCTGCCGAGGGTATCCCCGCCCCGTCGAGCAGGAAGAGCATGTATGCGCCGGGTGGGGCGACGTTGCTGTTCGGTGGAAGCGTCACGGTCAGCTGGTTTGCGTTCGTGCCGGTGATCGCCAGCCCGACGTAGCGCTGGTCCATGTGGAAGCTGTGGGTGACGGCACCGGCGCGAATCAGCGCGACCCTTGCGATGTCGCTGGCGGTTGGGCAGTCGATCGTGATGTCCTGGCCGTAGCCGCCCGCAGCGGGCGAAGACGAGATCTGTGGGCGGGAGCCGGCGAACAGGTGGGGTGGGGAGAAGAGCTCTAGCCGGTGCTCGAAATACTTGTAGGGGTCGCGCTGGAATTGTCCGTCCTTGCCGCCGCGCATCACCCGGCCGTCGGGGAGCAGGAGCGCGGTCGAGTGGTACATATGGGGGCAGTTGATCGGCGCTAGCTCGGTCCACGTGTCGGCGGACGCATCGTAGATCTCCGCCGGGAGGACCGGGTCGACGGCCACGTCTGACTTTCCGGTGGAGCTGCCGCCAATAACCAGGACGCTCCCGTCGGGGAGCAGTACGCTGTCGCACAGCACGCGCGGGTGGTGCATCGGGGCGACGTATTGCCAACCAGGGTTCGCGGCGCCGAGGTCGAGGAGCTCGACCGTGTTCGTCGAGGGGTCATCGTCGTGGCCGCCCTGGTAGAAGACCTCTCGGTCAACGCCGCCGCCGCCGATCGCCATCACCCGAGCTCGGTAGCCATCTTCGGGGAGCAGCGGGAGCAGCACACAGGTGCCCTGGCCGGGATAGGTGCGGGACTCGTTGCGCTGGGCCTTCAGGATCGTCGCGTCCCAATGTCCTGGAGTCCCTGGGTGCCAGAAACGGGTTGAGTTGCGGCAATGAACGAGCACCCGTCCGTCGGGCAGCACGAAGTTCCACGGGTACAGGTCGATCTCCTGGTGACCGATCGGGAAGTGAGGCGAGAACGGCGACGGGGTGGCCTCTTCGCCCGACAGCCGGTGGCCGGCGGGATGGGCCACGTCGAACACCTGGAGTGTCGCGTTGGCCGGGTTGGTGGCGCTGATCGGGCCGGTGCCTTGCGATCCCGAGATGACCATCGCCCGCCCGTCTGCTAGCACCGTGACCGTCGGATACCAGCGTCCATGCTGCATATCGTCGTGGTGCTCGAGCGTGACAGTCGTGGGGTCGAAGAGATGCACCGCCTTCACTTCGTCGCCGTGGCCGCCCATGATTACCACCCGGCCGTCGGGCAGCAGCACGTGGCCCGAGCAGAACAGGTGGTGCTTGGTCGTCGGGCTCGCGGTCGCGCCCGTCGCCGGGTCGATCACGAACGAGCCGGGGTCGGGATCCATTCCCCCATCGCCGAAGCCGAAACAGAACGCGCGGCCGTTGGCCAGCGTCGAGACGTGAATCGCGGACGGCCCGCCGGGCTTGAAAGCGACCTCACAGCTGCCGTAGATGGCGGGATCGAGCGCCGGCTCACGCCACGCAGCGGTCGGACCGTGCCATGTCCACGCCCCAGCGGCCGGCTCGGCGTAATAGTGGTCAAGTCCCCCATCGAGCCTCGCGACCAAGTCGAGATTACCCGCGCCGAAGTTGCTCTGGATCAGACCAACTGCGCGAACAACCCCGCTGCCGACGACAACCGGCCCGCTCCACTGCAAAGCTGTGTCACGGCTCCAGTGGCCAACCCCCCCACCTGCAAGTGGAGCGACCACTTGGAAGGTGCCGTCGTGCGCCTGCACAAAACCGGGTTGGCCCGAGATGCCCGCGCCCGGGATCGCGATCGGCCCGTGCCACATGTTCGCGGCGTCGCGCCAGTAATGCACCAGCTGACCGCCCTGGACCGCGACCACCTCGAGGTGCCCGTTGTCGTTCTGGACCAGGGCCGCGGCACTGAACGTCAACGTGGCAGGGGTGAACCTGGTCGGCCCATGCCACGGCCGAGCCGGAACCCCGTTATCGCGCCACCAGTGCGCAAGGCCACCGCTCGCCAGCGGAGCCACGACCTCGAAGTTGCCGTGGATGCCGAAGCTCTGCACGAAGCCGGGCGCGCCGGCCGCAACACCCCCACCAGGCAGCTCCTCAGAAGCCCCCCAACGCGGGTGCACCACACCATGCACATTCACGTAGCCGCGCGCGGAGCACCTCAGATGGCTCCCCTCGTGACGGACGGACACCAGCTCCCCCGGGTGAAGATTGTCCTCCAGCAAGACCACGTCCGTGACGTCATCCTCGCTGCCCATCGCCAGCCCGGGACCATCCCACTGGAATCCCGGCGTGTCGTTGTCGCGCCAGAAACCCCAGAACCCGCCGCCCACCCGCGGAACCACCACCTCGAAGTTACCCTTATGGCCACTAGACCCCTGAGCAAGCAAGCCACCACCGCGAGCCACAACCCCATCCTCCTGTTTCGTGGTCCGCGCACCGTACCACCCCGGTCAGCCCGCACCAACGTGCGCGACCCGCCGCCAAAAGCGCCGGGCCGCGCTCACCGCGTCGATCCGACGACAGCGCACTCGGCTGTCGGCTGAGCCCTCCTCTATTGAGATCCCCACGACGTTCGGGCGATCTGCCCGCTCGGCCCGCGCGAGCCCTGGTTTGTGCCGCTGCAGGGCAATGGACGCGGCACGCTCAAGGCCCTGCCTTGCCGGGCAACTCGAGTGAGGCGGCCACGCCCGCTGTTGGCTGCACCAAGCGCACCTGCTAGCGCTAGCCCCCCAACGCATCTGTGTGAGCATTCTGAACTGAGGGTCACAAGCAGGGCTGGCCGTGGGCTTTGTCGGGCTGATACCGGTGGGCGGCCGTAGTCGTTTCTCCTCCCGCCAGCAGCCGCGTGCTTCCGCGGCAGAGCATCCTCGCCGACACGGCTGGCCACGACCCATGGGCTTCGCTTGGAGGATCGGCCTCTATGCGGATCGGGCTATCGCCCGCAGACCAACGGCAAAACCGAGCGCTTCATCCGCACCTGCTCGGAGGCTGGGCCTACCGAGCGATCTACCGCACCAGCATCGAACGCACTTGAGCGCGCCAAACCCGTTCAACCACCTGCGAAGGTCGATGGAGTTTGACGGGCTGTTTAGCTGTCAAGTCCGCGCTGAGAAGGTCTCCAGATAGCTACTGGGGATCTTGGTCGCGTTCGGGATGTAGATGCCCATCACCTGGTTTCGGTACACCGTGTTACCGGTCACGAAGCTGCAGCCACCCGCGCACAGCGAGCTAGTGCGGACGCCGACCGCAAACCAGCGTGCCGGCCCGAAAGCGCCGTGGCGGTTGACTGCAATGAAGCCCATTCCTTCCTGGTCGTTCGCCGTCTGCGCTACGACGTTGAAGCCGCCCGGCACGCCGGTGATTCCCTCAAAGTGGGTGAGCAGCGTCGGCTTGTTGCGGTAGCTGAAGTATCTCCGTGCGCCGAAGGCCCCGGTCCGTTCGTTGTAGTTCATCAGGAAGGCGCGCTGTAGTACCTTCGGGTGCTGTCGCACCGACGTGCCGCCGGCAAGGGTGTAGTTCGGACTGCGCTCGCCGCCGTTCTGCCAGATGCCGTACAAAGTGGTCCCGCTCGAGGTGCTCCCACCCAGCTTCAGCAGCGTCCAGCGGTGTGTCCTCATGTTGTAGATGAAGGCGTTGGCCGAGACCGCGCGATGCGCACCACCGAGGTTGAGATCGTAATCGCCGACAACGAGATCGCCCATCGTGCTGTGCGGGATCGTGTCCATCACAAAGCAGTTCGATCCAGGTACCCGGCATGCCTTGGTGTGCCCGACCACGTTCTTGCCGTCAGCCGGCACGTCGATCGTCGACCACGTACCACCGCTTCCGCGCACCGGTCCCAGGTAGACCATCCCCTGATTCAAGACGCCGGCTTTCGATGAGGTCTCATAGCTACCGACGGCTCGTACCTCACCGCTTGGAATGCTCGACGGGTTGAACGCATGTGTGTCAGGGCCGTAGAACAAGCCTTCCTTGTACCCGGAGAAGGGTGGGGTGAATGTCGACACCGCCGCGCCAGCAATCCGCCCCGTGAGCGGGGCCTCGACCAGGAACGGAATCACGGGGTTCAAGCCGGTACCCTCGTTCACGCCACCAGTCAAGACGGCTTTCTGACCAGACTCGCCTCGGACGCCGGTCACGACATCGCCGGTGAGCAGCTGTGAGCTCACGCCTGTGACGCGAGTGCCAGACCCTCCGAGGGCGCTCGTCATTTGCGGCACCACGAGCAGTACCGCAACGATTACGCCGATCACACCCATAAACGGGGGAGCCAAAGACTGCCTACGAAATTGCATAAGTCCTCCAAGGACTTGGGGAGCGCGTCTGGAGGAGCTATCGACCTACGGACTTGTCGCGCTCACCGTAGTCCTCCCCAGTCAAATGGTGCAAACCCGCAAGTCAGTGCGTCGCGCCACCTGTTCACGTCGATCTCTATGCCAGTCGTCCTCCGGCCGCGCGCGCTCGATGACCCGGTGCTGCTGCATTGAGTTGCCAGCGGTCGTCAGACCGGGCGATCGCTTCCACCTCGGCGCCGTCGTCCAGCCTACGACTGCTTCGGCGACAAAGGGATCGTCCGGGATGGGCGCGATCTGTGGTGCGGCGGACGATCCCTATCGCCCAATCTCAAGCGTCCCGCTGCGGTGACCCGCACGATCGCTTTCGCCCACCCGCCGGCACGCGGCGCGTGACCGCCTTGGCGACGAGGGCATCGGGCGGAATGAGCCCGAGCAGCAGCGCGGCTGACGATCGGTCTTGCCGAACGGCACGCGCCGCCGATCAGGCCCGAGACGCCGACTCCGCCGATCGCGCGATTGGCGAAAAGGGCTATCCATTTGAGTCAGGTGGTCTCGGGCTCGTGCCGACAGCGGGCCAGGACTATCCGGGCTGTTACGCGAGCTGCTGGCGTGGTTCCCTGACGATCACGCGTGCATCGACTACCTGGAGTGGTTGCGCTGGCCCGACGGGTTCCGCTGCCCGCGCTGTGTCAGCCGAGCCGGCTGGCGATTGAGCTGCGGTCCGTGGGAGGGCACCGTCTGTGGGCGTCAGAGGTCAGTGACCGCGGGGACGATCTTCCAGCGCACGCGCACGCCGCTGCCGGCGTGGTTCGCGGCGGGCGGGGGTGATGACCTGCCAGAAGCGGGGAGTCTCCG
>JADGPN010000044.1 GCA_017882465.1 Solirubrobacteraceae bacterium | reverse complement strand
ACGGCGCGCGCTACACAGGCGCTCCGACGGTGGTGGCGACGGGCGAAGCCAGACCGCAACCCGACGAGCACGAAGCGCAGCGCAAGCAGGCCGCGCTCGGCGCGCTCCAGGCCGCCATGCCCGGGCCGGCGACCGCCAGCGCGGGCGGGGAGCCGGCCTCAGAATCTGGCTCGCCGACCACGATCCGCCCGGCGGCTGGCGAGACCGTTCAAGCGCATGCCTCGGCACCCGAACCCCGGACCGGGCAGCAGCAGGCCACGACCCCAAGCCGCTCAGAGGGCGTGAGCGCGGAGAGCCCAGCCACAGCTCCGGCTGGAGCGGACGGCGCCCCGCCCCGCGCGGGAGGATCGGCGCGCAAGTATGGGTGGCCCATCGCTGCGGCCTCGGCGCTCGCCGGAGCCATTGTCATCGCGATCATCTCGCTGGGCTCAGGCTCGGGCTCGGGCTCGAGCTCGAGCTCGAGCTCGAGCTCGAGCTCGACCGCCGCGTCGGGCGCGTCGTTCACCGCAGCGGCGCAGCCGGTGCCGACCAACCGCGTAACCGGTGCCGGCGCGGCCACGGTCCGCCTCAACGGGGACGTCGCGACGGTGACGGTGTCCACGCATGGGCTGCTGAACGGCGCGCCGCACGCGATTCACATTCACGGCGGCGGTCAGGGAATCTGCCCCACGGCGGTGGCTGCGCGCCCGCACAACGGCAACCTGTCGATCAGCACCGGCGACGGCATCCGCTTCTACGGCCCGCCGAAGGTCGCGCTGACGAGCAGCGGGGACACCAGTCCGCGCAGCATCATCGACTTCGCCCGCTACCCGGCGGTAGGCGACATTCACTACACGCGGACGGTGACCGTCCCGCCCGCGGTCGCGGGCGAGATCCGTCGCGACAACGCCGTGATCGTGGTGCACGGAATCGATTGGAACAGCAACGGGATCTACGACAACGTGCTCGACCGCAGCGACCTCAGCAACGCCTTGACCGGTGAGAGCACCGCCCCCGCGCTCTGCGGCCCGCTGGCCACGGCCAGGGTGGCGGCGCTGCACCCGGACGGCTCCCAGGTGGTGTACGCCGCCGCGCTGAGCGTCCGCGAGGTCTCCCTGGGCCGTGACCCGATCTGGTCCTACCTCTGTCATCTCGCGGCCGGCGCCGGACCCGCGACGGATCCGTCGCCGACACCCAGGCCGTCGAGGGGCGTCTCGATCCGGACAGGCGACGGGCTTGGCGTCTAATAGTGCCCGGGCTGTTCGAACTTCGGCAGCTCGAACGCGTCGATGGTGCAGCAGCACCCCAGCCTCGCTCAACTCATGGCGATGGTTGGGGGCTGGCGGAGCATGAGACCTAGATCGCACCGATGAGCTTGACTTGGAGGCGGTGGAGTCGAAGGTGCGCGATCAGTGCGGGGGTGGAGCGCGCGGGGTCTGCTGCAGCCACCGGAACGTGCCGCCCGACGCAGAACCTGACGACGCAGGTGAAGCTCACGATCCTGACCCCCGCGCCGCGGACTAGACTCCGCGGCCGCATGCTGTCCCTGATCGACCATGTCGGCGTCGCTGTCGCGGACATCGACTCGGCCCTGGCCCTATATCGCGATGCGCTGGGGATGGAGCTGGTGCATCGCGAGACGGTCGCCGAGCAGGGCGTGGATGCCGCCCTGCTGGATGTCGGGGACGGACACGTGGAGCTGCTGCAGCCGCTGGGCCCCGAGACCGCGGTGGGCAAGTTCCTGGCCCGGCGGGGCCCGGGGCTGCATCACGTCGCCTACCGGGTCGCCGACATCGATGCCGTGCTCACCGCACTGGCCGCGGCCGGCCTGCGCCTGATCGACGAGTCGCCTCGGGTCGGTATCCGGGGCTCGCGCGTGGCCTTCCTGCATCCCGCCTCCACCGGAGGCGTCCTGACCGAGATCGTCCAGCCCGCGGAGGACCACTAGTGGCCAACGAGAAGCCTCAGAAGATCAGCATCGGATTCGAGGGCGGACAGGTGCTGGGCGCCCGCGTCGCGCCCGGAGACCTGACTCGCCTGCGCGGCGCACTCGGCTCCACGGGCTGGCACGAGCTGAGCGCCGAGGACGGGACGGTGGCGCTCGACCTCTCGCGCGTCGTGTACGTGCTCGTCGAGGACGAAGAGCACCGCGTCGGCTTCGGCACCTGAGGCCGCCGGCCGCGCCCCCGTACAGTTCGCGGGCCGTGGTGCCCGAACAACTGCTCCAGATCGACCATGCCTGCCTCAGGCTCGCCCGCACGCGAGGGCACACGCCCTCGCTGGAGCGCGCGGCCCGTGCCTACTCGCGGCTCGGTGAGCACGCGGCGTGCTGGTTCGCACTCGGCGCGGCCGGAGCCGCGGTCGACCGGCCGCGGCGCCGGCGCTGGATGCGAGGGATCGAGGCGGTGGCGGTGGCCTACGGCCTGAACTACGCGGTCAAGGTGGTCGTCCGCCGGCGCCGGCCGGAACTGAGCGACCTGCCCCAGCTCTCGCCGACCGTCTCCCGGCTGTCGTTCCCGAGTGCCCACGCCACGACCTCCTTCGCGGCCGCCCGCGCGTTCGCCGGCCTGCTGCCACCGGGAGCGCTCTACCCGGCCGCCGCCGCGTTCGCGATCAGCCGGCCGTACCTGGGCGTGCATTACCCCAGCGACGTCGTGGCCGGGGCACTGCTGGGGACGGCGATCGGCCGGCTGGTGCGGCGATGAAGGTCGGGATCGTCGGGCTACCCAACGCCGGCAAGTCGTCGCTGTTCTCGGCCCTGACCGGGGTGGCGGCCGAGGCCGCCAACTACCCGTTCACGACGATCGAGCCGAATCTCGCCGTGGTGCCGGTGGCCGACGAGCGGCTGGAGGCCGTCGCCGCCACGGTCGCTGCGTCCAAGATCGTCCACGACACGATCGCCTTCCACGACATCGCAGGCCTGGTGGCGGGGGCGCACCGCGGGGAGGGGCTCGGTAACCAGTTCCTGGCCAACATCCGCGAGACCGATGCGCTCGTGCACGTGGTGCGCGCACACGAGGATCCGAATGTCGTGCATCCGGAGGGCAAGATCGACCCGCTGGCCGACATCGACACGATCGAGACCGAGCTCGTCTACGCCGACCTCGATCAGGCCGAGCGCCGGCTCGAGCGCGTGGCCAAGACGGCCAAGAGCGGCGACCGCCGGGCGATCGTGGAAGCGGCGTGGCTGGGCGATCTGATCGCGGCGCTGCAGGCCGGACGGCCGGCGCGAACCGTGCCGCCGCCGGCCGATGCCCCCGACGCCATGCGGCTGCTGCAGCCCCTCACCGCCAAGCCGGTGCTGTTCGTGGCCAACGTGGAGGAGGGCAGCGACGAGGTACCGGAGGCGGTCCTCGAGCACGCCCGCGCCGAGGGCGCCGCCGCGGTGGCGGTCTCGGCCCGCCTGCAGGCCGAGCTGGCCGAGCTCGACAACGAGGAGGGAGCCTCGATGCGCTCCGAGCTGGGGCTCGCCGAGTCCGGACTCGAGACAGTCGTGAGGGGAGCATTCGAGCTGCTCGATCTGGTCGCGTTCTTCACCGCCGGAGAGGACAAGCCGGCCCAGTCGTGGCACCTTCGCCGCGGTCTCTCGGTGTGGCACGCGGCCGGCCAGATCCACTCCGACATCCAGCGCGGGTTCGTGCGGGCGGAGGTCGTCTCCTGGCAGGAGCTCGTGTCCTCCGGCGGCTACTCGGGCGCCCGCGAGCGGGGCACGCTGCGGCTCGAGGGCCGGGACTACGTCGTCGCGGACGGCGACGTGATCACGGTCAAGTTCACGCCCTAGGCTCTCAGTGAACGAAGCTCGGCGGGTCGGCGAACAGCTGCTGAGCGACGCCGTAGGCCGGCTTGTCGGTGCCGTCGTAGGCGATCAGACCCTTGTGGTGCAGACCATCGGGCCGGTCGTCGGGCGGCAGGCTGGCTCCACCGGTCCAGCCCGGGTTGATCGCGAATTCGCGCAGGGTCCAATAGATCGCTCCGTTCATGAACGGAAGCTGGTTCAGCACGCCCATCGTCTTGGTCAGATAGTCGCTCTGGAACTGATAGGTGCCCTTGGTGCCGGCGTCGCCGTCGAACAGCCCCTCGGCGCCGAACTCGGCCACGGCCAGCGCCTGCCCGGGGTAGCGCGAGTGGGTCTGGGTCAGGAACGGGGACAGCTGCGAGAAGTGGGTGATCGTGTGGCCGGGGACCCCTGTGTACCAGCCGAAGTAGCTCGAGATCCCGATCACGTCGAGCTTCGAGTACAGGCTCTGAGCCGGGAAGCCGGGATAGCAGTAGATGTCCAGGGCGACCGGGCTGGTCGGGTTCAGCGCCCGCGCCATCGGGATCGCCTGCTGCAGATAGGCCCGCGTTCCCGGCGTGGAGTCCGGTGTCGGAGAGAGCTCGTTCCCGACCGAGTCGATCACCACCGACGCGTGGCTGCGCCCGCCGACGATCGTCGACTTGAGCACGGCGAGCGCCTGCGCGCGCCCCGCGGCGGTGCGCAGGACGGGATCCGCGTGGTCGACCGGAGGCTGGCTCCAGACCATGATCCCGGCGGCATCCAGCGCCTCGAGGAGTGGCTCGGAGAGCAGGTAGTGAGAGCGCGTGATGTTGGCGCCCACGGATCGCAGCTCGGACACGATGGTGTCGATGTCCCCGGGCCTCAGCGCGGGGCCGCGACCGGGAATGTCCTCGTGGATCGAGGCGCCGTGAAGCCACAGCCGCTGTCCGTTGAGGTACAGGATGCCGTGCCGCACGCGGACGCTGCGCATCCCGAGCTGAAGGTTGTTCGTCTGCTCCACGCGCCGCTGAGCCACGGTCGAGACCGAGACGCTGTACAGCGACGGGTGCCCGGGCGCCCACAGTTCGGGCGGCCCGTGGACGGGGACCCGGAAGCTGATCGCCACCGTCCTTCCGGCGGGGATCGAGCCCACCTGATGCGTCCAGTTCAGCACCAGTCCTGACGGCGACGTCGTGCGGACGGCGATGGCGGGCGCCAGCGTGACGTTCGAGACGTTCTGCAGCGTGCCCCGGACCAAGACCTCACCGCACCGGCCGCTGCAGCTCAGCTCCGGCATCACCCCGAGATCGCGCAGCCTGAGGCGACCCACGGGCTCGAGCGCCACCGGCCGGACGATCCCGCCCCAGTTCCACCAGTCCTCCGGGAGCGAGCCCGCCCGGATGATGTTGTCGACCCGGACCACGAGCGTGTTCGAGCCGCCGGCGACGAGGCCTGTCGCCGGGAGGCTGAACGGCGCGTAGCCCTCGGAATTGGAGCCCAGCAGCTTGCCGTTCAGCCACACCTCGGCCTCCCGCCGCACCTCCCCGAAGCGGATCTCCCACGAGCGGGCCTGGGACGCCGGCGGGCCGGTGAACGAGAGTTTGTACCAGCCGACCGTCCCGTGGTAGCCGGCGTTCGACACGACCGGGTTGAACACGCTCGGCACCGCCACGCTGCTCCAGTGGAGCTTCGCCGCTCCGCCCGTCGCCCACTTGTGCGCGAGGCCCACGTTGCCTCTATCCGCGAGGTACTTCCACCCGCTCGAGAGCATGATCCCGGCCGGCGGCGTGGCGCTGGCCCGCGCGGTGGGGCCCACGGCGGCTACGCGGCGGGTCGCGTTGAGGCCATGCGCATGCGCTCCCACCGCAACCGCCAAAGCGAGGCAACACGCCGCGACCATCAGCCAGGTGCGTCGCCAGGCAGACATGATGACGGAGCCGGCGGCCTTCACAGATCGCTGAGCGTGTCGGCGCGTTCGAGTCGCTGCGCCAATCTGCCCATGCCGTAGCGCCGCGCGGCCTGCGCGCCGCCGGAGAGGCTCGTGGGGCGGTCCGTCGGGCGCACCACCGGCACCTCGCGCAGCATGGCGATGTCCTTGAACGCTCTCAGCTCCGCCGCGTGGTCACGCAGCGCGGCGGCGATCCGGGGCCGCTCCCCGTCAGCGGCCGCGATCGCCTGCTCCAGCGAGCCATGGCGCTCGAGCAGCGCTGCAGCCGTCTTGGCCCCGATCCCGGGCGCACCGGGGAGCCCGTCGGACGGGTCGCCCCGGAGAGCGATGAAATCCGGGACCTGGCTGGGCCTGACCCCGTACCGCTTCATGACCTCGTCCGGGTCGATCTCCTCCAAGCCGCTGGTTCCCATCTTGGAATACAGGACGCTTACCCCCTCGCGGGCGCACTGGTACATGTCGCGGTCCCCGGTGAGGATCAAGGTCGGATTTCCGGCCTCCGACTCGACCGCCGCCAGAGAATGCAGCAGATCGTCGGCCTCGAACCCGTCAGCCGACTGCGAGCTCCATCCGAACGCCTCGAACAGCTCCGGTGCGGCGTCGATCTGCCATGCGAGCGCCTCCGGCACCGGAGGCCGGTCAGCGTGATAGGGCGGATACAGCTCCACTCGGTACTCGGCCGCCTCGGCACCGAAGCAGAACACGATCGCGCGCGGATCGCGTTCGGCGGTCACTCGCAGGATCGCGTTCGTGGCCCCGAGCAGCGCCCCCACCGGGCGCCCGTCGATCCCGGTGATCGACTCCGGCAGGGCGAAGAACGAGCGGTAGAGCAGAAACGGGGCGTCGACGGCGAGCAGCGGACGGGACATGGCCCCCAGCGTAGAGATCGGGACAGCCGTCGGGCCACTTGCCGTTCACAGGTTCCCCTGCGCCATCTTGCGCAGGTCCATGGCCCGGTTGTAGGTCTCCTCGTCGACGCCCTTCTCGTACGCGACCTCACGCAGCATCCGGCCCGAGCTGGCGGCCTCCGTGACGATCTCCGACGCTCGGTCGTAGCCGATGTGGGGGTTGAGCGCCGTCGCCGCGGCGAGCGTGGACTCGGCCGAGCGGTTGGCACCCTCCTCGTTGGCCCTGATCCCGTCGACGCACTTCTCGGCGAAGATCCGCGACGAAGCCGCGAGCAGCCGGATCGACTCGAGCAGGTTGCGGGCGATCAGGGGAACGCGGACGTTGAGCTCGAAGTTGCCCTGTGAGCCGGCGACCGTGATCGCCGCGTCGTTGCCGATCACCTGAGCACCGACCTGGAGCACGACCTCCGGGATCACCGGGTTGACCTTGCCGGGCATGATCGAGGACCCCTTCTGCAGCTCGGGCAGGAACAGCTCACCGAGTCCGGCCCGCGGCCCGGAGCCCATCAGCGCCAGATCGTTGGCGATCTTGGTCAGCGAGACCGCGAGCACCTTGAGCATCCCGGATAGCTCGACGAGCGCATCGCGGTTGCCCTGAGCTTCGAACGGGTCCTCGGGGCCCCGGATCTCGAGCCCGGTGGACTCGGTGAGACGCGCCCTGACGCGGGCGGCGAACTCCTTGTGGGTGTTGAGCCCGGTGCCGGTCGCGGTCCCGCCGAGCGGGATCTGGGCGACCTGGGGCAGCGTATTGCGAATCCGCAGCGCGCCGAGCCGAACCTGAGCCGCGTAGCCGCCGAACTCCTGGCCGAGCGTGACCGGGACGGCATCCATCAGGTGCGTGCGTCCCGACTTGACGATGTCGTGGAACTCAGTGGCCTTGGCGCTCAGCGACCGCTCGAGCTGCTCGAGGGCCGGCAGCAGGTCGTTGGTCGCCTCGTCCAGTGCAGCCAGGTGCACCGCCGACGGGAACACGTCGTTGGAGGACTGACCCATGTTGACGTGATCGTTGGGATGAGCGGTGTCGCCGGCGAGGTTGGCGATCACCTCGTTGGCGTTCGTATTCGAAGAGGTGCCCGACCCGGTCTGGAATACGTCGACGGGGAACTGCTCGTCGTGCTCCCCGGCGGCGACGCTGTCGGCGCCGGCGGCGATGCGTTCGGCGAGCGCCGGGTCGAGCAGGCCCAGCTCGGCGTTGACTCGTGCCGCCGCCCCCTTGATGCGACCCAGCCAGCGCAGGACCGGAACCGGCACGGGCTCACCTGAGATGGGGAAGTTGGCGACGGCCTTGGTCGTCTCGCCACCCCACAGCTGATCTTTCTCCTGCACGCCCATGACTGTCCTCTCGCTGTTCGTATCCGGGTCTTGACAACGCTACCCCACGACCGCCGTCGGCAGACGCCGGATTCACGGCGCGCTCAGCCGCAGAAGGAGATCAGCTCGCGAGCGACGCCGACGGGGTCGTCGTAGGCCATCAGGAATCCCGTCCCGGCCAGCGTGCGCAGCTGGGCGTCGGGCAGCACGTCGAGCGCCTCGCGCGCCGCCTCGAGCGGATGGGCGGCGTCCTCATCGGCCCACAGCAGCAGCACCCGAGAGGTGATCCGCGGATAGGCATCGAGCAGATCGCGCTGCGCCTCCACCGGCCAGCGACGGGCGAACTTGGCCCAAGCGCGCGCGCGATTGCCGTTACCCCCCAGATCGGCGAACGCGTGCCGCATCAGGTCACGGGCCGCGGGGTTGCGCTGGACGGACAGCCGCTCGCCGACCGAGGGGCGGAATACGGCCGTGGCCGCGTGGGAGAGCAGTCGGTCGAGGCCCGGCAGGGCTGCCGACCGGCACGCCAGCCGCCAGCCGGCGCGGCCGATCAGGAACTCGTCTCGGCGATGGAGGCGATTGGGCATCAGCACCAGGCGGGCGGGCTCCAGCCGGCCCGTGGTCACCGCCCGCAGCAGAACCTCGGCGCCGAGATCGTGCCCGGCGACGAGCGGTCGCGTCCCGACCACCTCACGGCAGAAGCCGGCCAGCACCTCGGCCATCCAGTCGGGGGTGTAGGGGTGGCGCGGGCGGTCCTCGGAGTCGCCGTGCAGCGGCAGGTCGGGGAGCACGACCCGGAACCGGCCGGACAGCGGCGCTACGATCGGCTCCCACTCGCGGTGGGAGAGACCGATCGAGTGCAGCAACGCGAGTCCGGGGCCGGTTCCCGTCTCGCGATAGGCGACGCGGGCGCCGTCGTGGTGGTGATAGAGACGCAGCCGCATCGCACTGCATCGTCGCATTCCATCCCGGTCGGAGACCCGCTGCGCAGCGCGCCTCACGCCCCGGCTTCGTTGATCCGCCGCTCCATGTCGACCTCGGTGTCGAAGTCGGCCGTGTCGGCGTGGCGATACTCGAGCCCTTCGCCGCTCAGCAGGTCGGCGAGCACCTCCACGTACCGACGGTCGAGCTGCGTGCCCGTCACCCGGCGCAGCTCGCGCAGCGCCTCGAAGGAGCTCATCGGCGTGCGGTAGGTGTCGCTTGCCGTGAGGGTGTCGTAGACCTCGGCGACGGCGATGATCCTGGCGATCTCGGGGATCTCCTCCCGGGGCAGGCCGTTGGGATAGCCACGCCCGTCGAGGCGCTCGTGATGGGCCCGGACGATCTCGGACACCGGTCCATACATCCCCAGGTCCTTGAGCATCTCGGCTCCGAGCTCAGGATGGCGCTGGATCGCCGCCCAGTCATCCTCGGTCAGCGTCCGGCCGCGCTCGTGCACTCGGTCCGAGAGCGCGAAGTGCCCCATGTCGTGCAGCAGCCCGGCGGTGTGGGCCAGCTCGCAGTCCGCCTTGCTCATCCCCACTTCGGAGGCGACGTCGCGGGCAAACCGAGCGACCGCGGCCGCGTGCCGGGCGGCGCGACCGTCCCGGGTGTCCAGCGCCCGCAGGAGACCGCCGAGGACGCCCCAGGAGAGCGAGACGTACTGCTCGGCGCGGTGGCGCGAGCGCTCGAGCAGGTGCGCCATGTACGTGAACGCGAACACCGCGGCGAGCGCGAACACGATGCCGCCGAGGCCCACCTTGACGTAGACGCTCGCGCCGGCGACGACGAGCACCAGGTTGAGCGCCAGGCTGGGCAGATAGGCGCGGGTGGCGTTCGGATCCCAAGCCGACCGGCCCCAGATCAGGACGCCGAAGCCGACGATGGTCAGGTAGTTGAAGACGAGGTAGACGATGGCGACGACGAACACCGCAACGTAGAAGCCGGTGCTGCCGGTCGGGTGCCCGGTCTGCAGCGCCCGGAACAGATTCGCGGCCACCAGCGCGGGTCCCATCCCGGCGACCAGGTTCGTCATCACCGGCAGCGGCTTGGAGCGGAGCCTGAGCGCCGCCACCAGCTCAGCGATGGCGACGGCGACGCAGGCCGACGTCGGCCCGAGGAAGGTCGCCGCGAGCACAACCACGAGGAACGACGCCGAGATCGACGCCTCCCCGCCGGCCCGGGCCACCGTTGCGCCGGCCACCGCCGCCGCAATCGCGAGCAGCACGGAGAGCGACGTGAGATGATCGGCGTTGGCCTGGATGGCGGCGATGCTCACGCACGCCGCCAACCCCACGCCAGCCAAAGTCCACGCAAGATCGACTCGAGACCCACGCTCTGCTTCGTGCACGTCTACTCCATGGGCCGAGGGGCCCTGCATGGGACCACAGTAGCGCTTCGATAAAGAGGCGGCAGCGGGTGCCCACGGCAACTCAGCTTCGCGCTCTGTCCGACTTAGCCGTGACGGAAGGACATCTCGAGACCTCCTCGTGGCGTGACGTAGACCCGCATCGCTGCGCGCCCCCAGCGAGATCCCCACGGGCCGCCGCACGCGACGCCTGCATCCCGATTCCTCCACGCTTGATGGCCAATCCCCGGCCCCCCGGCGTAGAGTCCCTGCAAACCTCCAACAATTGAGGTTCTTGCAGAACTATATATCGGAATCCTGTCCATTTCCAACTTCAACCGCCACCGGCTTCCCCCGCAAACTGCGCGGAAATCCCTGCACGTGCACGGATCTGCCCAAACTGCACGGCTCCGTGCGCGCCTTGCTTCGAAACGGGTTTCCGTCGATAACACTCATCCATATGGATGGAATCCGGACTAATGCAGCTGCGGTGATGCTTGGCGTCAGCCCGAACACGTTGCGCAGCTGGGAGCGTCGCCACGGTTTTCCCCAGCCCCACCGCTCGCCCGGCGGCCACCGGCAGTACGCGCTCGCCGAGATCGAGTCCCTGCGGCACACGCTCGCCGAGACCCACAACGTCTCCTCCGCGATCTCGCTCGCCCGCGAGCGCGGCGAGGGACCCTCGTCATCCTCGCGGCTCGCCGGCGCGCTGGAGTCCTTCAACGAGGACCAGGCCAACCGGCTGCTCGAGGAGAGCCTGACGCTGCGCTCGTTCGAGCGCACGATCGAGGAGGTCCTGCTGAGCGCGGTGGCGACGCACGCCGAGGCCGGCGATAGCACGGCCGAGTACGAGTTCGCCTGGCGACACGCGACCGGCTGGCTGTCGGCGCTCAAGCGCCTCTCCCCTCCGGCCTCGCGCCCGAATGGGGTGTTGCTCTTCGACGCGAGCACGCCCTGCGACCTCGACGGGCTCCACGCCCAGGCGCTCGAGCTGGTGCTCCGGCGAGCCGGGCTCAGAACCCTCTCGCTGACCTCGTCGGTGGAGCCGGCGAGACTGGGGCGCGCGATCCGCGCACTGGACCCGAGCGCCGTGGTCCTGACCGGCCGGCGAGCCTCGCTCGACGTGATCGGACGGCTCGTCTACGCCGTGCGCGGGAGCGTGCAGGATGTGGTCGTGTTCGACTACCGCGGTGCGGTTCCGGACACGGGCGCGAGCACCGTCTGCCGCCTCGGCGAGACGCCGATCGCGGCGCGCGACACGTTGCTGGCGCGGCTCGACGCGGTGCCGACCGCGGGCGACGGCCGCGCCCACGCCGCCGTCGCCCTCCGCCAGGCCTAGAGCGGACGCCCCGCACGGGGCGCGGGCAGCGGGACCTACAATCCTGCGCCCATGCCGCCTCTGCGTCCGGTCGATCCTCGCGCGTCGTTCCCCGAGATGGAGGAACGCGTCCTTGACCGCTGGCGTGAGCGCGCGGTGTTCGCGCAGTCGATGCACCGCCGGCGCGGCGCCCCGCAGTGGGTCTTCTACGAGGGACCCCCAACCGCCAACGGCCCTCCGGGCTCGCACCACGTGCTGGCGCGCGTGTTCAAGGACATCTTCCCCCGCTACAAGACGATGCGCGGGTTCTACGTCGAGCGCAAGGGAGGCTGGGACTGCCACGGCCTGCCGGTCGAGCTGGCCGTGGAGAAGGAGCTCGGGATGTCCTCAAAGGAGGACATCGAGCGCTACGGGATCGCCGAGTTCAACGCCCGTTGCCGGGAGATCGTGCTCAGCCACGTCGAGGACTGGAGCCGGCTGACGGAGCGAATCGGCCATTGGATCGATACCGACGACGCCTACCGGACACTCGATCCGGGTTACGTCGAATCGGTCTGGTGGGCACTGCAGACGATCCACGGCAAGGGGCTGCTGTACGAGAAGCTGAAGGTGGTCCCCTACTGCCCGCGCTGCGGCACGGCGCTGTCGAGCCATGAGCTCGGCCAGCCCGGGGTCTACCGCGACGTCATCGACCCGAGCGTGTTCGTCCGCTTTCCCGTGCTTACCGGCCGCGGCGCCGTGCAGCCGGGAGACGAGCTCGTGTGCTGGACGACCACGCCGTGGACGCTCGTGTCCAATGCGGCGGTCGCGGTCGACCCGGAGCTGACCTACGTGCGTGCGCGCACCGGCGACGGGCCGGCGCAGATCGTGGCCGAGCCTCTGGTCGAGCGCGTGCTCGGCGAGGGCGCGGAGATCCTCGACCGCTTCCCCGGGCGCGAGCTCGAGGGGGTCTCGTACGAACCGCCGTTTCCGTACATCGCCTCGAGTGCGTATGGCGACCGCGGCCACACGGTGCTGCTGGGGGACTTCGTCACCGCCGAGGACGGGACCGGGCTCGTCCACACCGCGATCGCCTTCGGCGAGGACGACTTCCGGCTGGGCGAGCAGTACGGCCTGACCGTGGTCAACCCCGTCCGGCCCGACGGCACCTACGACGAGCGCATCGGGCCGTACGCGGGTCGCAAGGTCAAGGACGCCGACCTCGACCTGGTCGAGGATCTGCGCGCCCGCGGGAAGTTGCTGCGGGCCGAGTCCTACGAGCACTCCTATCCGCACTGCTGGCGCTGCGGAACGCCGCTGCTGTACTACGCCAAGCCGTCCTGGTACATCGGCACCAGCCTGATCAAGGACCGCCTGCTCGCCGCCAACGAATCGGTCGACTGGCATCCCGAGCACGTCAAGCACGGCCGTTTCGGGCACTGGCTCGAGGGCAACGTCGACTGGGCGCTGTCCCGCGAGCGCTACTGGGGCACGCCGCTTCCGGTCTGGCGCTGTGCCGCCGGGCACGTCAAGCTGATCGGCTCACTGACCGAGCTCAACCGGCTTGCCGGCACCGAGCTGACCGACCCGCACCGCCCCTTCGTCGACGAGGCCTGGTTCGCATGCGCGGAGTGCGGGGAGCCGATGCAGCGCGTGAAGGAGGTGATCGACGTCTGGTTCGACTCGGGGTCGATGCCGTTCGCGCAGTATCACGCGCCGCACGAGCACGAAGCCGAGTTCGAAGCCCGCTTCCCGGCTGACTTCATCTGCGAGGCGCTCGACCAGACGCGGGGGTGGTTCTACTCGCTGCTCGCCGTGTCCACGCTCCTGTTCGACCGCTCCTCGTATCGCAACGTGGTCTGCCTGGGCCTGATCCTCGACGAGCAGGGGCGCAAGATGTCGAAGTCGCTGGGCAACGTCGTCGCCCCGTGGGAGGTGATCGACCGCTACGGCGCCGACGCCTTCCGCTGGTACTTCTTCACCTCCAAGCAGCCATGGGATGGCTACCGTTTCTCGCTGGAGACGATCGGCGAGGCCGTGCGGCAGTTCCTGCTCCAGCTCTGGAACACGTACGGCTTCTACGTCCTGTACGCGAACGCCAACGGGATCACGAGCGAATCGCACGAGCGCCGCGATCCGGGCCGGCGCAGCGATCTCGACCGCTGGGCGCTGTCGCGGCTGCAAGCCACGATCGAGACGGTCCGCGAGCGCATGGATGCCTACGACGCCACGTCGGCCGGCCGCGCGATCGCGGCGTTCGTGGACGAGCTCTCCAACTGGTACGTCCGCCGCTCACGGCGGCGGTTCTGGGACGGCGAGGAGGCGGCATTCGCCACCCTGCACGAATCACTGGTAACGGTGGTCAAACTGCTCGCGCCGTTCACCCCGTTCCTGGCCGATGAGGTCTACGACAATCTCGACGGCGCGCTGCCGAGCGTCCACCTGGCCGACTTCCCCGAGCCGGCCCAGCGCGACGTCCAGCTGGAGGACGACATGGAGGTGGCGCGCCAGACGGTGCGGCTCGGGCTGGCCGCTCGCGGGCAGGCGAAGCTCAAGGTCCGTCAGCCCCTCGGCGCCACGGTGGTGGTCGCCACCGGCCGCGAGCGGGCGGCAATCGAGCGCCTGCAGCAGCTGGTCCGCGACGAGCTCAACGTGCGCGAGCTGCGCTTCGTCTCCGAGGCCGACGAGCTCGGCCAGATCGAGATCAAGCCCAACTACCGCACGCTGGGGCCGCGGTTCGGCAAGCAGATCCCGCTGGTGGCGGCCGCCGTCGCCGGGCTCGATCCGGCCCACGCCTCAGCCGCGCTGCGCGAGGGCCGCACCGTCTCGATCGGCATCGGAGGGCACGATCACGCGCTCAGCGGAGACGATTTGCTGATCTCGATGAAGCCGCTCGAGGGCTATCAGGTCGAGCGCGAGGGCTCGCACGCGGTGGCGCTGGAGCTGGCGATCGACGGCGACCTGCGGGTTGAGGGCTGGGCCCGCGAGATCGTCCATGCCGTGCAGGCGGCGCGGCGCCAGGACGGCCTCGAGGTGATCGACCGGATCGCGCTCACGCTCGACGGCCACCCGTCCCTGCTCGCCGCGGCGCGCGAGCACGAGCCCTACATCGCCGGCGAGACGCTGGCCGTGAGCGTGGCCTACGCGTCCCGGGAAGGCGTCGAGCCCATCAACATCGACGGGCTCGAGCTGAGAGTCGGAGTGGAGCGGGCCGCGCGCTAGGCCGCCCGGAGTGGAGCGGGCCGCGCGCTAGGCCGCTCGGAGTGGAGCGCGCCGCGCCCGGGCGCTCCGCGCCCTGCCCCTCGCGCGTTACGCTGCCGCGCCGTCGGCTCCGGCGTCGGCTTTGGCCAGGAACGGCTCGAGCTCGGCATCGAGGCGCCGCTTCGGGTAGGCGCCGATCACCGTCTTGGCGACCTCGCCGTGACGGAACACGATCAGGGTCGGGATCGACATCACGTTGTAGGCGACCGCGGTCTGCTGGTTCTCGTCGATGTTCAGCTTGACCACCTTCAGGTCATCGCCGCGCTCCTGAGCGATCTCCTCGACCACGGGACCGACCATCCGGCACGGTCCGCACCAAGGAGCCCAGAAGTCGACGAGCACCGGGACATCGGACTCAATCACCTCGGCCTGGAAGTTGTTGTCGGTTACGTCGGCGACGTTGCCTGCCATTGGGGCTCCTTCGGGGGGAATCTGTTCTCAGGTTACTTCAGAAAGTATAGCGGCGTGCGGAAGCCCCACCAAGGGGCGCTCGCAGGTCGCGGGCGCGGGCCATTAGCCTAAGGCCCTCAGTGGCCGACCCGACCAACACCGAGATTGCCGCCGCGCTCGATGAGCTGGGCGACCTGTACGAGCTCGACGGCGCGATCATCCACCGCGTGGTCGCCTACCGCAACGCGGCCAAGGCGGTCCGGGACGCCCCCGTCTCGGTGACCGCGATGGCGCGGAGCGGGCGAGCGACCGAGCTGCCCGGCATCGGTCAGACGATCCAGGAGAAGGTCCTGGCCCTGGCCGACGACGGCCAGATCCCGGCGGCGGTCAAGCTACGGTCCAAGTTCCCCCCCGGCCTGGTCGAGGTGACCCGGCTGCCTGGTCTCGGACCCAAGCGCGCCCGGCGGCTGTTCGAGGAGCTGGGCGTCGACTCGCCGGCCGCCCTCCGAGCCGCGGCGCGGGAGCACAGGATCCGCACCCTGAAGGGCTTCGGACCCAAGGCCGAGGAGAGCATCCTGGCCGCCCTGAGCGCGCCGGGCGCCGGCGCGGCTCGCCGGCGCGTGGTGCTCGACCGGGCGCTGGCGGTGGGCGAGCAGATCGTGGCCGCGCTGCGAGCGCATCCCGCGGCCGAGCGGGTCGAGCTGGCCGGATCCGCGCGGCGCATGACCGACAGCGTCAAGGACCTCGACGTGATCGCCACCGCCACGGATCCGGCTGCCCTGGCCCGCGCGCTGGCGCAGCTGGACCTGGTCGAGACCGCGCAGACGCCGGGCGAGGCCGGCGTGCGCGTGCGGACCCACACGGGCGTGCAGGTCGATCTGCGGATCGTGGCCCCCGACCAGTTCGGCAACCTGCTGCAGCACTTCACCGGCTCCAAGGAGCACAACATGGCGCTGCGCGAAGCGGCCGTCCGCAAGGGCCTGCACGTATCCGAGTACGGGCTGCTCGACGACGCCAACGGCCACACCCATCGCTGCGCGACCGAGGCCGAGGTGTACGGCCTGCTCGGCCTGGCCTACATCGAGCCCGAGCTGCGCGAGAACCGTGGTGAGCTCGAGGCGGCCGCCGCGGGCACCCTCCCGGCGCTGATCGCACTCGGGGACCTACGCGGCGACCTGCATTCCCACACCACCGCCTCGGACGGGACGGCGTCGATCCAGGAGATGGCGCTCGCCGCACGCGAGGCCGGTTACGAGTACCTGGCGATCACCGACCACTCGGCCAGCTTCGGGTTCGGAAACCAGGTCGTGCCCGATCGGCTGCGCGATCACATCGAGCAGATCCGGGCGACGAGAGTCGCGGGCATCGAGCTGCTGGCCGGAAGCGAGGTCAACATCCTGCCGGACGGCTCACTCGACTACGACGACGACGTCCTGGCTCAGCTGGACTGGGTGATCGCGAGCGTGCACTCCTCGTTCCAGATCGGCGAGAAGGCGATGACCGAGCGGATCGTGCACGCGATCGAGAACCCGTTCGTGGACGCGATCGGGCATCTCACCGGGCGCAAGATCGAGCGCCGCCGTCCGTACCCGGTCGACGTCGAGCGGGTGATCGAGGCGGCCGTCCGGACCGGCACGATGCTCGAGATCAACTCGAGCCCCGATCGCCGGGATGTCAACGAGGTTCACGCCCGTGCCGCGGCCGCCGCCGGGGTCCCGATCGTGATCGACTGCGATGCCCACCGCGTGGGTGGGTTCGCGGTCGCCCGCTATGGCGTCGCGACGGCGAGGCGCGCCTGGCTGACCGCGGCGGACGTGGCGAACACGAGGCCGTGGGCGGAGCTCTCGGCGCTGCGCCCACGGTCACGCGAGACCGCGTGAGCCCCGCAGCCCAGCACGCCCGCTGCCAATAGAGCGATCGACACCACCGCCGCTCCGCGGCGGGTGCGCCTCGGCCGGCCGCCGCCGCGCTGGATCGCGATGAACCACAGGAGCCCCGCCACGGTCAGGAGCGAGGCGACGAAGAAGTTCAGCCGCAGCCCGAAGATGTGGTGCGCTGGATCGACGCGCAGCAGCTCCTCGAAGATCCTGAACGCCGAATAGCCCGCGACGTAGAGCGCGAACAGGCCCGGGGCGCGGATCTTGCGGTGGTGGCCCAGCCAGACCAGGAATCCGGCCAGGGACAGGTTCCAGATCATCTCGTACAGGAACGTGGGCTGGAAGGTGGCGTAGTGCAGGTAGGCCGCGGGGCGGTGCGCCGGATCGATCTCGAGTCCCCACGGCAGCGTGGTCGGACCGCCGAACAGCTCCTGGTTGAAGTAGTTCCCGATGCGCCCGATCGCCTGCGCCACCAGCAGACCCGGAGCGGCCGCATCCATGAACGCGGGGATATCCGCTCCGCGGCGCCGCAGCACCCACAGCCCGGCAATCGTCCCGAGCGCGATCCCGCCCCAGATCCCCAGACCGCCCTGCCAGATCGCGAACGGTCCCCACCAGTGCTTGGGGACCTGGTCCCAGCTGGTCACCAGGAAGTAGATCCGGCCTCCGATCAACCCGGCCGGGAAGCCCCACAGGGCCACCTCGGAGACGAGCTCCCGGGAGCCGCCGCAACGCTCCCAGCGCCGGCGGGTGACGAGGATCGCCGCCGCTACCGCGAACACGTACGCCAGACCATAGGCGTGGAAGAAGAACGGCCCGATGCGCAGACCGTTGGCGGATGGGCTCGGGATGAACGCGAGCGCGCTCGTCACGGGCTGCATCCTGGCAGCAACAGCGGCAGGACGTCATCGGCGATGGTGCGGTCGACGGCCGCGCGCCGGAACGGGGTCAGCAGCGCGGCGGCCCGCTCGCCGTAGCCCGGGCGGGGCGAGTCGAGAGCGGTCCGCAGCGCCGTGACGAGGTCGTCGCTCACGAGCCGCGGATCGAGCTGCCGCGCGAGACCGAGCGCGGGGTAGGGGCCGGGGGCCGGGGTGGTGACGAGCAGGCAGCCGTCGGCCAGCGCCTCCAGCGGGGCGATGCCGTAGTCCTCGCGGCGGGGGGCGGCCACGAACACGCGGGCGCGGCGCAGCAGCGCCCGATAGTCCGCCGGGGCGAGCCGGCCCGCCAGCGTCACGCCCTCGGTGGGCTCGAGCGCGCCGGTTCCCGTCACGACCAGCTGCTCATCGCCGCGATGCGCGCGCCGCCACGCGGCCAGGACGACGTCGAGTCGCTTCTTGAGCGGGTCCCCCGCATACATCACGGCCGCGATGTCGCGCTGCGCCGGCGCGGGACCACTCGAGGGCTCGACCGGGGACGGCACGGTCATCACCGGCGCGTGCAGGGCGCCCAGCGGCCTCAGCGAACGCTCGCTCATCGCCATCACCAGCGGGGCCTGGCGCAGGCGCCGGCGCTCGACGCCGCGCTGCCAGACTCCGTGCCGGCCGGGCCGATTCTCGGCCGCGACCGCGTCGAGCCACACCGCTCCGGGCGCCGGCCACAGCAACGAGCCGGTCACCGAACAGTAGATGATCGCTCGTGGCCGGTGGCGCTCGATCCCGGCCGCCGCGGCCGCGCGCACCGCGCGCGCCTGCACGAAGTCGGTGAGAGCGAGCGTCCTCACGTCCCGCACGGGATCCGGTGCCACCACGGCCACGGTGGCGCCCACGCGCTCCAGCGACGCGGCCAGCTCGGCCGCCGCCGCCCGCCACCCGCCCGTGGTGCCGAGCGACGCGACCAGCACATCGATCTGGCCCTCGGGCCGCCGCGGCACAGGGGCCTACGCCCGGGGTCGCGCTGAGGAGCGGCCGGCTCCGTTGAGCTCGAACAGGTTCGAGCGGAACCCGGGCGTGCGGGCGAGCTTGATCGGCCGCACCGGCGAGGTCTTCTCGATGTAGAAGCGAACGCCGTCACGCTCCTCGATCGCGGTGACCGCGCTGGCCTGACGGCGCCACGCCAGCGCCCAGATGATCGCGAACCCGGTGGCGACAGCCGGGACCTGCGGGAGCACGAAGGCCAGAGCGCCGGCCCCGATGGTCGAGAACAGCAGCGGCCACAGGCGGTTGAGCAGCGTGCGGCCCGGGTGCACCTCCGGAAGCGAGGACTGCGTGCGGGCCCCGGCCAGGAGCTAGGCGATCGGCGAGGAGGTCTCCGCGCGCCGGCCCAGCCACGCTCCGATCAGGCCCGCCGCCACCCACCAGGCGGCCGCGACCGGGACCAGCAGGTCATCGGTCGCGCCGGCCGCGCCGGCGACGGTGACCGCCGCGAGTGCGCTCGCGGCGCCGGCGCTGATCAGAACGGTGGTTTTCAGGAAGTCGGTGAACCGCACGGCTAATCGGCGATCAGCACCGCGAGCAGCTCGCGTACGCCGTCGGTTCCCTCGACGATCAGGTCGGCCTCCTCGGACACCGCCGAGGGCGTCTCCGCGGAGCTGACCCCGACGCGGATCGCCCGCTTCAGACGACCCTCGTCGACCAGCTGCGTCAGCCCGCGGAAGGCATCCACGTCGGTGGCGTCGTCGCCCACGTACAGCGCCACGTCGACGTCGGCGCCTTCGAGGAACGAGATTATCCCGGCTCCCTTGTCGAGCTTCACCGGCGGGCGCACCTCGAGCACCTTGCGGCCCCAGTGGGTGCGCAGTCCCGCCTCGCCCGCCCGAGCGGCCAGGGCGTCGATCGCCGCGCGGGCCGCCGCCTCATCGGGTGCCCCCCGCCAGTGGAAGGCGACGATCGCCCCCTTGTCCTCGATCCGCACCCGGCGGCGGCGCAGGTCGGCCGTATCGGCCTCGCGGCCGAACTCTCTGATCCGGCGCGTCCAGTCCTCCACGCCCGGGTCCAGCGCCGGCTCGGTCCAACCCGTGCGCAGCAGCTCGGCCCCGTGGGATCCGAGGTAGGAGATCGTCCCGATCGAGACCATTGCACGAGCCTCGGACGCCCGGCGCCCGCTCACACACGCGACCACGCCGTAGCGCTTGGCCACCTCGATCAGGATCTGCCTCGTGCCCTCGGGGACGTGCGCATCGGCGGCGTGGTCGACGATCGGAGACAGAGTCCCGTCGATGTCGAGCAGAATCGCCGCCCGCGCCGGGTCCGTACGCAGGGGTGCAAGCGCCTCGTACAGGATCGCTGAGGTCACGGCTCTAGTATGCCCGCTCATGGCATCGGCCCGCACGCTCAAGCTGGCGGCGACGGGTACCACGGCAGGGCTGTTCAGCGGTCTGTTCGGAGTCGGAGGCGGAATCGTCATCGTTCCGCTGTTGGTCCTATGGCTCGGCTACGGCGAGCGGCGAGCGACCGGCACGTCGCTGGCGGCGATCGTGGTGATCTCGCTGATGGCGACCCTGCTCCAGGGCGCCTATGGAAACGTCGAGCTCGGCAAGGGCCTGCTGGTCGGGCTTCCGGCGGTGGCAGGGGTGCTGATCGGCACCACGATCCAGCAGCGCGTGCGTACGGAGACGATCGGGCTGCTGTTCGGGCTGCTGATGATCGCGGTTGCGGTCGACCTCGTGGTCAGATGATCGTCGCGGTGCTGATGGGGCTGGCCGCCGGCGTGCTCAGCGGGCTGCTCGGGGTCGGCGGCGGGATCCTGTTCGTCCCGGCGCTGACGTTGGTACTCGGCCTCTCCCAGATCAGGGCCGAGGCGACGTCGCTGCTGGCGATCATTCCGGTCGCGCTCGTCGGCGCCTGGCGCCAGCAGCGATACGGCAACGTCGATCTGCGCGACGGCGCGGTCCTGGGCGCCCTGTCGGCGGTCGGCGTCGGCGCTGGGGTCGCGCTCGCGAACGTGCTCCCGCAAAAGGCGCTGAGGTTCGGGTTCGCCGCCGTCATCCTGGTCGTCGCCGCCCAGTTCATCCGCCGCTGGCACGTGACGCGGACCGCCCGGCTGCACAGCGGCGAGTGAGCGCTCGCGACCCGATCCTGCTGCTGCACGGACAGCCGGGCAGCGCCCGCGACTGGGACCGGGTCGTGGCCGCCCTCGGACCGAGCGCCGACCCGATCGCGATCAATCGGCCGGGCTGGGATGGGCGCAGCAGGCCGGCGAACCTAGCCGACAACGCCCGGGCGGCGGTCGCCGCTCTGGATCAGCGCGGCCGGCAGCGAGCCACCGTGGTCGGCCACAGTCTGGGAGGAGCGGTCGCGGCCTGGCTGGCGGTGAACCATGCCGACCGAGTCTCCACGCTCGT
>JADGPN010000043.1 GCA_017882465.1 Solirubrobacteraceae bacterium | reverse complement strand
CGCCGGCCGGCGCGTCGACCAGGGTCGCGAGCGTCGGCAGGAAGTCGACGTGCGAGACGAGGGCGTCGGTGGTCTGGGCCTTCTTGAACAGGCGGGGATTTGAGTAGACCAGCGGAATGCGGATCGACTCCTCGTAGAAGTTGAAGTTCTTCTGCCTCATCCCGCCGTGGCTGGTGCCCATCTCACCGTGATCGGCGGTCGCGATCACCAGCGTGTTCTCGAGCAGGCCGGTCCTGGTAAGGGTGTCGAGGATCTTCACCAGATACGCGTCCGAGGACTTCATCAGGTTGCCGTAGAAGTTCAGGTAATTGCGCTTCATCTGCGGCGTGGGGATCGGTCCGGAGGCATTGAACAGCCGCAGGAACTGCTCCTGCACGGTCGGCTTCGTCGACAGATTCTCGTTCGCCGTCGCGGGCGGCTCAATCTCGCCCTGCAGCCACGTGTTGTCATATCCCCCGGTCGTGTAGTGCGACGGGTAGAACAGCACGTCGTGCGGGTTGACCAGGGAGACGACTATGAAGAACGGCTGGCTCTGCGCAGCCGTCGAGCTCAGGTACTGGATCGCGCCCTCCGTGCCCGCCGCGGGTGTGCCCTGGGAGTTCATGAAGCGGCCGTCGTTGTCGTAGTTCCCGCCCCCCTCCTCCGAGACGTCCTGGTTGGCGCCCGCATCCGGCGGATCCCAACGCGTGAAGCCGTACTGGTTGACGTCGGACGGGACCCAGGTCGAGCCGTTCGCCGGCTTGGTGCAATGGAACTTGCCCTTGTAGACGGGGGTGTAGCCTGCGGCGGCCACCACGGTGGCGGGATTCGCGAATGTGGTCGCCAGGTCGACCTGCGGGTATTGCGGCGACGGCATGTCGGTCTCGAGGGTGTACTTGACACCGTGCTGGGCCGGGAAGAAGCCGGACATCAGCGTCGAGCGTGCGGGCGAGCACATGCACGCGTTCGTGAACGCGTTCTCGAACGTCAGGCCATGTTGCTCCAGACGGGTGAGCCCCGGCATGTTGTACCTCGTCCAGCCGGGCGGGAAGTGCTGGACTGCGCGTTGCTGGTCGGTCAGGAACACAAGGATGTTCATGCCCGCGACCTTGCGGGGCGGCGGTGCACGATGAGACTGCGTCCGCGCTCCGGCTCCCGCGGGCGCACCGAGCAGCGCCACGCCCGCACCTGCCGCCGCGGCCTTCAGGAGCTCGCCGCGAGTGATCCCGCCGTCGTCGGTGTCTTCCGTCGAGCTGTCCATGTCAGTGCCTTTCATGACCGTGTCAACGCGTCATCGCTTTGGTGACGCGCTTGAAGACGCCGACGGCGTTGCTGGCGAACGCCACCGAGTACACGTACTTGCCGTCGTGGCTGACGGCCACAGAGCTGACGCCGAGCAGCGCGCGCCCGAGCCTGCAGCCCGGTATCAACCTCCCGACGAGGCAACCCGGGGCGCGTGGCTTCTGGCTCACGGCGCCGGAACTCGCGTTGCGGTTGAACACGTCGAGCCCACCCGAGGTGAACGAGGTCGCGTACAGGTTGGCGCCGTCAGGCGAAACGGCAAGCCCTTCGGGGGCGCTCAGCTCTCGGCCGAGGGAGCAGCCGACCGCCAGCACGTTGACGACGCAGGCCGAGGTGCCGCTCAGCTGAACGAGCTGGCCGGGCGACACGCGGGTGAACGTCGTCACGCTGTTGCTGAGCAGCGATGTGACGTAGACATCGGCGTCGTCGGGACTGACCGTCACAGCGTCCGCCCCGCCGATCTGCACGCCGAGCGCGCAGCCCCAGAGCGCGCTGGCGACAATGCACCCGGCGGCGCCAGGCGCCTGGGTCAGCACGCCGGTGGAGGTGTTGCGAGTGAATATGTCGAGGGCGCTGCTGAGCGCGGCGGCGACGTACACGCTCTGGCCGTCGGCGCTGATCGCGATGCCTTCCGGGGCGCCCAGCGCGATGGCGGTGGCGCAGCCGGCGGTGGGCGTGTCGACAAAGCAACCGGTCGTGTCGGCCGGTTGCGTGAGTGCCCCGGTCGACGGGTTGCGGGAGAAGACCGCCAGCGCGTTGCCCCTGAATGCGCCGACGTACACGCTCTTGCCATCGGGACTGACGGTCACGATGTCGGGCCCGCCGAGCGCGCGGCCCGTGGCACAGCCGGTCGTCGCGGTGTTCGCGATACAGCCGCCGCCGCGGCCGAGCTGCGTGAGCGCGCCGGTCGATCGGTTGCGACGGAGGGCCACGACAGCATTGCTGGCCAGTGATGTCGCATAGACGTTCCCCCCGTCGGCGCTGACGGCAACCGAATTCGGGGCGCCGAGGCCGATGGCTTTGGCGCAGCCACCGGACCCGCCCGCCGCGATGCAGCCGGCGACGCCGGAGCCCTGCGTCAGCGTGCCGGTGCGCGCGTTGCGCCTGAAGACCGCAACCGCGTTGGCTCTCGATGACGCGACGTAGACGTTCCGTCCGTCCGGGCTGATCGCGATGGCATCGGAGCCGAGGAAGGGACCAGGCCCGCGCAGGGCCCGCACGCGCCCGCAACCGACGTGGGGCGTCGAGCGATCGACCAAGCACCCGCTCGACCCGGGCAACTGCACGAGCGTTCCGAGCGCCGTGATCGGCTGACGGTTCCGTTGCGGCGTGGGCGCACCGAGCGCACCTGCGGGCGCGGCAAGGACGGCAAGCCCGGCGACCAACAGCAGCCAATGTCGCGCCCATGAGAGCGCAAGGGACGTCTGCGAGGCACCTGCGCAGTGGCGGTTAGCCACAGGTGGCTCGCTCATGGGGTTTCAACTGGCGATGCGACACTCTTTGCCTTCAGCCCGGGAGAAAACTCTCTGGGCGCGCTGGTAGAGACAGGGTTCGCCAGCCAAGCAGCCCCCACCGAAGGTGTTGAAGGCCTAACCGGAGCGATTCCATTATCCGGAGATTCGACGGACGCGCAATCGCGCGAACGGGGGATCTTGGTCACGGCCCCGGCAGAGACGCCTGCCACTCAGGTTCGACAGAATCGCTCCATGACGCAAACGATCGACCGGCGGCGCCTGGAGCTGATGCTCAATCGGGAGCGAGCCCGCTTCGCGGAGACTCACCCACGAGACTCACCCACGCTCCGCCCGCGCGTACGCACGCGCAGGAGAGTGCCCGTTCGGCGGCGTGCCGATGACGTGGATGAACAAGACCGCCGCCTTCCCGCTGTATCTGGACGGTGCCGGTGCGCGCAGAGCCCGCGTGATCGAGAACGACGCGCCCCGGGGATCAGCGAGAACGGCGCTTCGGAACCCTGGAGTGTCCTGCGCGGGAACGATGACCCCGCCGCCGAGGCCGGTGGTGCGCCCAACCGCGTGGGCCCCCGAGATCGGGGAGCCACCCGATCCCGGCCACGTCACAGCCCTGGAGGCGCGCGACGGAGTACTGGCCCGACAGACCACCGGGCATCGGTTCCGGCCGGTCGAACTCCCAGCCGAACAGGCCTGCGTAGAAGTCCAGAGCCGACTGCGGATCGGGCTGCAGCGTCTCCACCCAGCAGGGAACGCCAGGTGGATACCGCTCGCGCTCGCTCATTGCCCTCCTCCGTACGCAACCCTACGCGGCACCCGTCGTCTCCTCCGCGGCCCGGTGGATAAGGCCCGGGACCTCGCTCTTCGAGACGGCGAAGTACGCCGCGATGGCCGCGTCGATGCCGAACGAGACGATCGGTAGGAACAGGCCGATCACGATCGCCGGCAGGTAGGCGAGGCCGCCCAGCAGCGCCCGCCGGGTCCCGGCGGGGAAGGCCCCCTGCGCGGGTTCGGCGACCAGTTCGGGGTGCCCGGCGAGGTAGCGCCAGCTGAAGCTGAACGACAGCCCCATCAGCATCATCACCGTGCCGTAGAGCATCGCCGCCGCGCTCGCCTGCGATCCGTGCCGGGCGTAAGCCGACGCGATCGCGGTCGGCCAGGGGATGATCGACACGAACAGCAGGAACAGGAGCGTGCGCTCCAGGAACCGCCGGCTGATCTGCCGCACCGCGCTCATCATCCCGTGATGCTCGATCCAGAGAATGCCCACGGTCACGAACGACACGAGATAGGCGACGTAGGCCGGCCACTCCCGGAGCAGATCGTGGGCCAGGCCTGAGGAGCCCGCCGGCCGGGGCAGGTCCAGCACGAGCAGTGTGAGCGCGATTGCGAACACTCCGTCGATCAGCGCATTCAGCCGTCCAGGGCCCACGGAGCAAGGTTCAAGACCCCGCGGGCGAGTCCTGCCCATCAGCGGGAGCCTCCAGCCCGACGCCGCCTGATCGCGACCCCGCCGCTACGGAGCGGCGGCGGCGTACGGGGTGGCCACCTTGATCGCGGCGTGGCGAGATGGGCGACGGGCCCTTGTAGGGAGCGCCGCAGATCTCCATCACCTGCATCAGCAGCCCCCCACGGACGGCGTGCAGACCGGGAACGGGAACGTGCTCGGGAAGAAGGTCGAGAACCCGATGTGGAGTCGTTTTGGGTTCGCCTTGCCGGAGTTGGCAGCCGGTAGAACGGCGTCAGCGCCGCCAGCTCGGCCCAGCGCAGCAGCAGCTCCTTGGTCGTCCTGCCGGTAGTCAGGGATCTCGCCGCCGCGGATAGAGTGCCGGGCGGTGCCCGCACCTGAGCTCACGCTGCACGTCCTTCCACCGTCTCACCCGTGCATGACGGTGGAGGCGGCGCTGCGCCGCAAGGGACTCGAGTACGAGCGAGTGGTGCTGACCGCGGGGCCTCACGTCGAGGAGATGCAGCGCATCTACGGCGAGGGACGGTCGACCGTGCCGGGACTGCTGATCGACGGAGAGCCGCTGCACGGCTCGCGCCCGATCCTCGCCCGCCTCGAGGAGCTGGTGCCCGTTCCGGCCCTCTACCCGGAGCCGATCGCCGGCGCCGTCCGCGACGCCGAGCGCTGGGGCGATATGGAGCTGCAGGATCTCGGGCGGCGACTGCCGTGGGGCGCGCTGCACTTCCGGCCCGAGGCCCTGGGCACGTTCGGCGGAGGCGACCCGCTCGACGGACCGGGGACCGACTTCGCGATCCAGTACGTGCATGCTTCGTGGCGATACCACAAGATCAGCGCCGCTCGGCTGTACGACGATCTCACCGGTCTGCCCGCGAAGCTCGACCACGTCGATGCGCTGGCCGACCAGGGCATCGTCGGGGGCGAGTCTCCGACCGCGGCCGATCTCCAGATCGCCGCCACGCTGCGCGTGCTGCTGGTCCTCGGCGACCTGCGCCCGCTGCTCGAGGGCCGAGCCTGCGAACGCATCGCGCGGCGGTGGTTCCCCGATTACCGCGGCGAGGTCCCGGCCGGGGCCTACCCCGCCGGCTGGGTGCCGGTGCCCGCGAACTGAGATCCTGACCTGGCACCAGCGAGGCCAGGGAGAGAATTCGGAGATGGCGGAACCCGAGCCTTCGGGGATCGAGCAGGCTGACAGCGCGGAGACGGAGGCAGCGCAGGACGGCGCCGGCAGCGGGCCGTTCTCGGGGCGGACCGCGTGGGCCCGCAACCTGGAGACTCCGCTGCGCCAGTTCCTGCGCACTGAGACCGGAAGCGCCGCCGTGCTGCTCGGAGCCACGGTCGCCGCCCTGCTGTGGGTCAACATCGACGCTGCGTCCTACCTCAAGGTGTGGGGGACGCAGCTCTCGATTCTGCTCGGGGGGTCCGGGGTCTCGATGAACCTGCGCGGCTGGGTCAACAGCGGGCTCATGACCTTCTTCTTCCTCGTGGTGGGCCTCGAGGCGCGGCGCGAATTCGACCTGGGTGAGCTGCGCGACCGCCGCCGGGTGACGCTGCCCCTGCTCGCAGGAGTGGGCGGGATGGTGGTGCCGGTCGCGATCTACCTCGCGATCAACGCCGGGCGCTCGAGCGCCCACGGGTGGGGGGCGGCGATGTCGACCGACACCGCGTTCGCCCTCGGCATCCTCGCGCTCGTCGGCCGGCGCTTTCCGGGTCGCCTGCGCGCGTTCATGCTCACCGTGGCCGTGGTCGACGACGTGGTCGCGCTGGGGGTGATCGCCGTCGTGTACAGCGAGCACGTCGCGCTGCGGGCGCTGGCCATCGCCGCCGGTCTGTTCGCGGTGCTGCTGGGTATCCGAGCCGCCCGGGTGCGGATTGCGCCCCTGTACGCGCTCCTTGGCGCCGCGGCCTGGGTGGCGATGTTCAAGTCCGGTGTCGACCCGGTCGTGGTGGGGCTTGCGATCGGCCTGCTCACCTACGCGTATCCGGCCGACCGCGGCCAGCTCGAGCGCGCCACCGACCTGTTCCGCTCGTTCCGCGAGCAGCCGACGTCGGAGCTGGCGCAGTCCGCCCGCGGCGGCCTGTGGTCCGCGCTCTCGCCCAACGAGCGCCTGCAGCAGCTGTTTCACCCCTGGACGAGCTACGTGATCGTGCCCCTGTTCGCGCTCGCCAACGCGGGCATCGTGATCAACGGCGCCTTCCTCTCCCGCGCCTACGGCTCCCCGATCACGCTCGGCATCCTGATCGGCTACGTGGTCGGCAAGCCCGTCGGGGTGGTCGGGTTCTCGTGGCTGGCCACGCGACTGACCCGCGGCAGGGTGCGACCGCCGGTCGGCTGGGCGGCCGTCACCGGGGCGGGAGCGATCGCCGGCATCGGCTTCACGGTGTCGTTGCTGATCTCGACACTCGCGTTCTCGGGAATCGAGCTCCAGGAGGCCAAGCTGGGCGTGCTGAGCGCCGCACTGTGCGCGGCGGCCGTGACCTGGACCGTCTCCCGGGCGACGGCGATGCTGCCCGCGCAGAAGCGGATCCGGGCGCTGATGGGCACCGCCGATGTGATCCTCGATCTCGACATCCCGGTCGACGCCTATCGCGACCACGTCCGCGGACCCGCGGATGCCCCGGTCACGGTGGTCGAGTACGGCGATTTCGAATGCCCGTACTGCGGCCAGGCCGAGCCGGTCATCCGAGAGCTGCTGGCCGGACACGGGGACGTCAGCTACGTGTGGCGCCATCTACCGCTCAACGACGTGCACCCGCGCGCGCAGCTGGCCGCCGAGGCATCCGAGGGCGCCGCCGAGCAAGGTGCGTTCTGGGAGATGCACGACCTGCTGCTCAGCCACCAGGACGAGCTCAAGCCCATGGACCTGACGCGGCACGCCGAGCAGCTCGGGCTCGACGTCGAGCGCTTCCGTGAGGACCTGCGACGGCACACGGGCGCCGGCCGCGTCGCCGAGGACGTCGACTCCGCGGACATAAGCGGCGTCTCCGGCACGCCTACCTTCTTCATCAACGGCCGCCGCCACTACGGCGCCTACGACATCGACACCCTCACCAAGGCCGCCAAGGCGGCCCGAGCGCGGGCCGAGATCGCCGCGTAGTCCCGCTTGCGGCCGCGGTCCCGGCGGCGCCGATCCCGCTGCCGCCATCGATCCGCCGGTGGCGGCTCGGTCATCCGTCCAGTCCTCTGAGCACATGACGGCGACGGCCGGTCCGGCTCCGATGACCCGGAGGAGCGCCGGGTGGGACCACGGACCCGCCCGGCGCGGACCTTCACCGCCGGACCCTGACGATGCGACGCCGCCGACCGATCTCACTCCTCTGTCTGATCGGCTCGCTGCTGGCGATGGCCGCGACAGCGGGGGCGGCGAGCGCGGATGTGCAGCTGACGGCCTCCGCCTATTGGGCCCACGAGAACCAGGGCACGGTGACCGTGACGATCTCGCGCTCCGATCCACACGGCGATGAGTACGTCCGCTACGGCGTCCGGCGGATGGACGCCCTCCCCGGCGTGGACTTCGTGGCGGTGCCGAACACGGTCGCCCACTTCGCCGACGGCCAGTCGACGTTCTCGTTCACGGTCCAGCTGCTCGATCGGCACATCCACGGCTCGCCCGTCTCGGCCAGCGTCTACCTGTTCGGCTCCTGGCCCTACGCGATGGGCGCGCAGCAGGAGTCCCCGATCCACATCCTCCGCGACGATCCACTCGATCCCCGCTCGGCCACCAACCCGCTCGCGCTCAGCCCGGCGCCCACGAACGGCGATCCGCTCTCCGGCGCGCGCTTCTTCGTCGACCAGGGCAACCTCGCGGCGGTCGCCTCGCGCAGCCTTCAGCGCACGAATCCCGGCTGGGCACAGGCACTGTCGGTGATCGCGGCACAGCCGGAGACACGGAGATTCGGATCCTGGGACGGGAATCACGCCGGCGGTGACGTCCAGTACTACCTCAGCCAGTCCCAGCTCGCGGACCCCGGCGCGATCCCGCTGATCGCGGCCTACCGGCTGGTCGGCGGTCAGTGCGGCAAGCACGCCGACAGCCCTGCCCAGCAGGCCTCCTACAGGCGCTGGATCGACAACTTCGCCTGGGGGATCGGCAACTTCCGAGCCGTCCTGTTCCTGGAGATGGACTCCCTGATCACGGCCGGATGCCTGAGCCCGCAGGGACTCCAGATCCGCTTCGGGGAGCTGCGGTATGCGATCGCGCGGCTCGAGCAGGATCCGCACCTGGTCATCTACCTCGACGGCGGAGCCGCCGACGCCGCCTCCTGGAGCCAGGACGCATCCCTGCTCGCACGGTCCGGCGTCAAACGGGCGCAGGGCTTCTTCCTGAACTCGACCCACTTCGACTGGACCAAGAGCGAGCTCGTCTACGGCCAGCGGATCGCGCGAGCGCTTGGCGGTGTCCACTTCGTCGTCTCCACGGCGGTCAACGGCCGGGGGCCGCTGGTGCCCGCCAACCGCACCATCGGGGGTAACGAGGTGCTCTGCAACCCGTCCGGCCGTGGCCTCGGCCCGCTGGCGACCGGGAACCCCGGATATCGGTACGCCGACGGATTCGCGTGGATCGGCAACCCCGGCCGCTCCGGCGGCGCATGTGTGCCCGGCGCTCCGAACACCGGCGCCTTCTGGCCCGCCTACGCCGTCGGGCTGACCCAGCACGCCAACTTCAACGTCACTGGGCCGCGTGGCGTGAACCCGACAGCGTCCACCGTCGGCGCCGCCGTGCGCCGAGCGCCCCCTCGGCGGACCGCCGCACCACGCGCCGCACCGGCGGGCCTGGCATCACCGCAGCCATACCAGCTCGCACCGCCGTACCCGCCGCCACTAGACACCGCGGCAAGCCGCGACGGCGGTGCTGGACGGTGCGGCGCGACTTTCCCCGCCGGCGTGCGCGCACCTCGCAAGACGAATATCGTCGCGACCGCGCTTTTCACGCTTCCCGCGTGTCAAATTGGGTAGAAGCTGCTGATGCTCCGTCGCCCCCCGGACCGAACAGTTGGCCGCGCATGCCTTCGCGCGCCCGCCCGAGCGCTGCGACGGGTTGTTCCGGCGACGGCCGCCAACCTGCTGCTGATCGCGATCGCGGCGGCGAGCGCGATCGCCGCCGCGTCACCGCTGCTGGAACTCCATCCGCGCAAACACCCCCTTGGCCTGCGCTCGGGTCCCCGCGGCAACCCGCTGGCCGGCGCGGCGTTCTACGTCGACCACTGGCAGGGCGCGGCCTCGCGCCAGGCAGCGCAGTGGCGCTCCACCCGTCCGGTGTGGGCCAGCATGCTCGACGTGATCGCCAATCAGCCGGGAACCCAGAGATTCGGTACCTGGGACGGGGCCAACCCGCACTCCGATGTCTCCCAGTACCTCGCCCGGGCCGCGAGCCTGGAGCCGGGAACGGCGCCGATGATCTCGACCTACCGAGTGGTCAACGGCCATTGCGGCGACTATACCCCTCCCCCCTCCGAACTGGCCGCATACGACCGCTGGATCACCGGCTTCGCCCAGGGCATCGGCTCTCGGCAGGCGGTGCTGTTCCTGGAGATGGACTCGCTGATCACGGTCGGATGCCTGAGCCCCAAGGCGTCCAGGTGCGACTGCGCGAGTTGCACGATGCGATCGCGGTGCTCTCGTTCTGCCCGCGCCTGGTGACGTAACCTCGACGCCGGTGCGGCCGACGCGGTCCCGGCGGGGAGGGTGGCGAGCCTGCTCCGCCGCGCGGGCGTCGCCCGGATCCAGGGCTTCTTCCTCAACTCCACCCACTTCGACTGGACCTCGCGGGAGATCCGCTTCGGCGAGCGCGTCTCGCGGCTGACCGGCGGCAAGCACTTCGTGGTCAACACCGGCGAGAACGGCCAGGGCCCGCTGGTCCCGGCCGATCGCGTGCACTACGGCAACGAGGTTCTCTGCCACCCGCCCGGACGGGGTCTCGGACCCAAGCCCTCCGCGGCGACCGGTTATCCCAACGTGGACGCGTTCGCGTGGACCAGCAACCCCGGCGAATTCAGCGGGTCGTGCGTCCCGGGCGCGCCGCCGACCGGCGCCTACTGGCCGATGTACGCGGTCGGGCTGGTCGCGCACGCGGACTTCGGGGTTCGCTAGCCCGCCCCACGCCTACCGCAGGTACACCGAGAAGAAGTCGCGGTCGTCCGGGGTCAGGTAACGCCCCGGGTCGCGGGTCATGCTGGGGAGCAGGCTGCTGGGTGCGCCCGCGAACTGCTGGCCGTAGCTGATGAAGGTGACCCAGTAGGAGTTGATGTCGAGCTCCATCGCGCGGACGGCGCCGGCGCGGATCAGGACCTCGGCCAGCGAGCCCACCGTCTGATCGTTGGCAGCGGCGTAGATCAGGTCGCCGGCGGCGTCGACCCCGACCCCGGAGCGCCAGACGCGCACGGCGTTGCCGAGCGTGGCGCCCCATTCGGGGCCGTCGCTGAGGTTCGGGTTGGGGCTGCCGTGATCGACGATCAGGGGCAGGTTCTGGCGAGCGAAGGCGACCCCGAGCGGGACGGCACTGCCGCCTGACCAGGAGCGCACGTCGACGCTGCCGTCGTTGCTGCCGATGATCGTGGCCAGGCCCGGGCGCATCGGCGCGTAGGTCTGGCCTCCGACCGCCACGCCGCCGCCACCCGAGTCCTCGAGCTTGAACGCGCTGTTGAAGGTCGCGAGCAGGCGCGAGCGCGCATCCTGCGGGACGTCCATGCTCCCGCGGGGGAGCGACACCGAGGGCTCCAGCCGGCCGGGGTTGAGCACCACCCGGGCCAGCTTGGTGTTGATCCAGGCCACTCCCGCAACCATCTGCGGATAGTTGGCGTCGCTGCGGAACTGCGTGATCTGCACCGGCGAGCCGGCGCCCGACCACGTCTCGGTCGGCACCCAGATCCCCTCCCCGCGCAGGGCGGGCGTGATCACGGGAGCGACGTTCGGCGGGTGCACGGTGGGGATCACCGGCGTGCGGAGGCGGAGCGGCAGGGTCCGGAGCGGGCTGCCGCCGGTCGAGGGCGCGGTCAGGGTGTAGTAGAAGCCCTCGACGCTCGAGGCGATGCCAGCCGCGCCGTGGTCGCGCAGCCACTCGAACGACCGGATCACGAAGCTCGAATTCGACGGCCCCGATATGGTGCTGACATAGGAGATCGTCGTCGGGAGCGCGCATAGCACCAGCACGATCAACGTGATCCGCTTTGCCCGGCGCCAGGGGCTGAGCCGCGGCGGCAGCTGGCGCGGCGTGCGCCGGCGAGGCGCGAGGGCGGCGGAGTAGTTCGCTTGCATCAGGACGGGCGCGCGCCGAGGTGGCGGCTGCGATGGCGTTCGACCCCGGCCGCGGTATTCCTACCTCGCGCCGATGCTCTAAGGCAAGTCTCATCTCGGCTGTGCAGGCGATTGCGCCGCGGCGAGGAACCAAGTCGCGTGCCCACATCGCGTGCAGCACAGGCGGCCCGTCCGCGATCCTCCGATCAACGCGCTCCGGCGTACCGTGCCCCGGACCGCCCGGAACGCGACCGCCGCACGCCGGATCGCGACGCGCGAGCGCCGGACCGAGCGCGCCGCACGCCGGATCGTGACCGGGAGCGCCGCCGGCGAGAGCTGCACCTTCGGGCCCGCCGGCGCGACCTGCTTCAGGACCTCACCGCCGCGCTGGTGGTGTTCCTGGTGATCATGACCGCCACGCCCGGGCTGGGCGTGGTGGCGATCTTCGAGGCCCCGGTCGTGTTCGCGCTCGTCGCCGCCGTCGTGATCCGGCGCGTCCTGCGCCACCGCCGAAGCCGTGTGACGGCGCCCCGCGCCGCCCGGACCCACCGGGCGGCCCGGGCGCCCGAGGCCCGCCGCGCCCGCGGTCGCTAATACATTCGTCGAGAACTCGCATCGAACGCCTCGGTCGTGCGTTGAGTGTCCGACCCCGGCCCGCTGCGGCTGAACCACTTAGGAGACACACATGCGATTGAAGTCAGCCGTGATCGCCACGGCCTGCGCGGCGATCTGCCTCGCTCCGGCGAGCGCGCTCGCCAAGACCACGAAGACCCCGGCCGCGACCTGGTACCTGTCGCTCGGCGACTCGCTGGCCCGGGGCGCGCAGCCCACCGCGGCGGGCAAGACAGTGCCCACCAACAGCGGCTACGCCGACTTTCTGTACAAGACCGAGAAGGCCAAGATCAAGGGTCTGAAGCTCGAGAAGCTCGGTTGCCTGGGCGAGAGCACCACGACGATGCAGAAGGGCGGCATCTGCACGTACGCCGGCGGCAGCCAGCTGGCGGCGGCGATCAAGTTCATCGCCACACAAGGTCGCGCTGATCACGATTGACATCGGCGCCAACGACGTCGACTTCTGCGCCAAGGGGCTCGCCGTCAACGTCGCCTGCATCACCAAGGGCGTGGCCTCGATCAAGGCCAACACGCCGAAGATCCTCGACAAGCTCCGCAAGGCGGCGGGACCCAAGGTCAAGATCGCCGGGATGACCTACTACGACCCGTTCCTCGCCGACTACCAGCTGGGCGCCGGCGGTCAGGCGATTGCCTCGCTCTCCGTCACGCTCGCCAAGACCGTCAGCACCGCCCTGGTGAGCGCGTTCAAGGCCAAGAACGTCAGGGTGGCCGACGTGGCTGGGGCGTTCAGGACCGACACGCCGTTCACCACCCTCGGTAAGCTCACGGGCGGCGGTACGGCCCCGCTCGCGGTCGCGGAGATCTGCAACCAGACGTGGGAGTGCACGGCCCCGCCGCGCGGGCCGAACATCCACGCCAACACGACCGGCTACAAGGCCATCGCCAAGGCATTCACCGCCGTTCTCTAGCGACCCGGCCCTCGCCGGGCTGACCGGCGCCGAGCAGCTGCAGGCGATGCTCGACAGCCAACCCCCGGCCCGATCTCGCGCCTCACCGGCATGGCGCTCGTGGAGGTGGGGGCGGGGACGCCGTGTTCGAGATGCCGCTCAGCGAATGGCTGCTGACCGCGCCGGGCGCGATCTCGATCGGGGCCCTGACGACCCGACCCCTGACCCTGGGCCCGCCCGCCCCTCGCCGCCACCACTCCGCAGGACGTTTGGGACAGCATGGACGGCCGGAGGTGATCGACCGGATGCTGTCCGGAGAACTGCCGCTGCCGCCGATCGACCACCTGACCGGCCTGCGGCCGCAGGCGGCCTCTGCGGGCGCGACCACGTTCGCGATGCCGGCGACCGCGTGGCTCTGCGCTCCGCCGCCGGGGCGTGCCCAGGGCGGTGCGGTCGCGTTGCTGGCCGAGACCGCGCTGAGCACCGCGATCCAGACCATGCAGCCGGCCGCCACGGCCGTCGCCCCGATCGACCTCAAGGTCAACAACCTGTGGGCGACCGAAGCCTGAATGCTCTCAGGCGTCAGACCGCGCTGATCGGAGTCTCGGAGGCCTGCTGCTCGATCTCGATCGGGCGCCCGAAGGACACGTTCAGCAGCGCGCCGCCGCCGGGCGCGTTGGCCGCCTCGGCGCTCCCGCCGTGGGCCTCCGCGGCCTGGCGGACGATCGCCAGGCCGAGCCCCGAGCCGGGCTTCGAGCGCGCGTCCTTGGCCCGGTGGAAGCGATCGAAGACGAACGGCAGATCCTCGTCGTGAAACCCCGGTCCATGATCGCGCACCGTCACCGTGCCGCCGTGCAGGCCCACCTCGATCGTCTCCCCGGACGGACTCCACTTGCGGGCGTTGTCAAGCAGGTTGGCGACCGCCCTGGCGATCCGGTCGGGCTCGCCGCGGACCAGGGTGGGCTCGATGCTGGTGAGGACCGTGAGCTGCGGCGCGCGGCGCTGGGTGCGATCGGCCAGGTCCTTGACGATCGCATCGAGGCGCACGTCGCCGACGGCGCCGCTGGGCTTGCTTCCCCGCGCCAGCTCGACGACGTCGCCGACCAGCCCCGTGAGCTCGTCGAGCTCCTCGATCATGTCCTCCCGCAGCGCCTCGCGGTCCTCCGGCGCGAGCCGGTCCTCATCGCGCATCAGCTGCAGGTTGGCCCGTAGCGTGGCGATCGGCGTGCGCAGCTCATGCGAGGCGTCGGCGACCAGGTTCCGCTGCGCGTCGACCGAGCGCTGGAGCGCGTCAAGCGTGGTGTTGAACGTGTTGGCCAGACGCGCCAGCTCGTCGTCGCCCTCCACCTCCAGGCGCTGGGACAGGTCAGGGGTGGTGGCGATCGACTCCGTGCGCTGCGTGAAGCGCGCGATCGGAGCCAGCGCCGTGCGCGCGACGAGGATGCCGAGCAGCGCCGCCAGCGCGATCCCCGCCAGCGCGATCACGATCATCAGCAGGAGCTGGCTGCGCAGCGCCTTGTCGACGTCGGTGAGCGGCAGCGCGACCATCAGCGCGCCATGCGAGCCGACTCCGTACACGAGCACCCGCAGGTGGGTGGAGCCGACCTGGGCTGTGGTGAAGTACTGGCCCGAGCCCTTGGCAGCCAGCGCCTTGGCCGTCGAGTCGACCGGGATCTTGGTCGTCTGCCCGGCGACCACGCACACCCCACCGGCCGATGAGACCAGCTGCCGGAGACCCTGAGCGCCGCCGAAGCCGCCGCCGCGGCCCACGTCCAGCCCGAGGCCTCCGTCGCAGTCGCTCGAGCTGAAGACGCTGCCCTGGCCCTGGGCTGGGGCCGGGAATCTCGATCCCCCGACGTTCCCCTGTCCGCCGAGCGCTCCCTGCCCGCCGCCCCCCTGCCCGCCGGGGCCGGGTCCGCCGGCAGGCCGCGGCAGCACGCCGGCGTTCTCGAGGATCGGCGTGGCCAGATTGCGCAGCGAGTTGTCCACCTGCGCGGTCAGCTCCGAGCGGGTACCGGCGTAGGCGGAGACCGCCACCGCGATCACCGCGAGCGCGACGGCGACTCCGGAGGCGAGCCCCATCCGCGCCCGCAGGCTCATTCGCCGCCGCCACCACCGTCGTCGGGCTCGCGCAGCGAGTAGCCCACGCCGCGCACGGTATGGATCAACGGGCGGGCGCCGGCGTCCTCGAGCTTGCGCCGTAGGTAGCCGACGTAGACGCGTAGCGCGTTCGAGGTGGGACCGAAGTCGTAGCCCCACACCCGGTCGTAGATGAGGCTGTGGGGGAGCACCCGCCGGGGATTGAGGATCAGCAGCTCCAGCAGCTGGTACTCGGTCCGGGTGAGCTCGACGAAGTTCTCGCCCACGGTCACGCCGTGGCGGTCGGGATCGAGCGTCAGCTCCGCGAAGGTCAGGCCGTCACCGCCGCCCTCGCCTCCAGCGCGGCGCAGCAGCGCCCGCAGCCTGGCCTTGAGCTCATCGATGTCGAACGGCTTGACGAGATAGTCATCGGCGCCGGCGTCGAGGCCGTCGATCCGGTCGGACACGGCGTCTCGCGCGGTGAGCATCAGGATGGGCACGCGGTTGCGCTCACGCCGCAGCAGGCGGCACACCTCGAGCCCGTCGATGTCGGGCAATCCGACGTCGAGCACGACGGCGTCGGGGACGCTGCTCGAGACCTCCGACAGCGCCCCCGCCCCGCTGTCGGTCAACCGTACGTCGTATCCGGCCAGGGTCAGCGCGCGCCTGAGCACGTCCCGGAGCGCACGATCGTCGTCGACGACAAGCAGTCTCATGGCCTCATTCTCGTCTGCGCGCGCGGACTTCGCGAGCCATTCCTACGCAGGTCTTACGGCCGGTCGGGATCGGGCGCGGCCGCTACGCCCGCCTGCTGCGCGCGCAGCACCGCCGCGAGAATGCCGTTGACGAACCCCGGGGCGTCGGCGCCGCAGAAGCGCTTGGCCGTCTCGACCGCCTCGTCGATCGCCCCCTCGGCCGGGATCGGAGACTCCCCCATCACCGCCTCTGGGTGCAGCAGCTCGAGCAGGCCGACGCGCAGAATCGAGCGCTCGAGCGGAGCGATCCGCTCCAGCGACCAGCCCGTCGCATAGCGGGAGATCAGCTCATCGAGCTCGGGCTGGTGGTCGCGCGCGGCGTGGGCGAGCGAGCGCGTGAACGCGTGGCTGTCGCGCGGCAGCGTCTCGTCGAGCGGCCGCTTCAGCAGGTCGCTCTGGTAGAGCGCCCACACGGCCGCGCGCCGCTGTTCGCTCCTACGCACGCGACACGTATTCGCCGCTGCGCGTGTCGACTCGCACGGCATCCCCGATGTTCACGAACAGCGGGACGTTGATCTTGGCGCCGGTCTCGAGCACGGCGGGCTTGGTGCCGCCGCCCGAGGCAGTGTCGCCGCGCACTCCGGGCTCGGCCTGCTCGATAGTCAGATCGATCGCGCTGGGCAGCTGCACGTCGGCGGGGACGTCGTCGATGTAGAGCACATCGAACTCCTCGCTGTCCTTCATGAAGCGAAGCGCGTCGGAGATCGTGTTCTCCGGGATCACAAGCTGCTCGTAGCTCTCGGAGTCCATGAAGTGGGCGTCGCTGCCATCGCGGTAGAGGAACTGCATGCGGCGCACCGCGGTGCGCACGGGGCGGAACTTCTCGCCGGCCCGGAAGGTGCGGTCGATCACCGCTCCGTCGCTGGCGCGGCGAAGCTTGGTGCGCACGAACGCGCCGCCCTTGCCAGGCTTGACGTGCTGGAACCCGACGATCTTGAAGACCGTTCCATCGACGTCAATGTGGTTGCCGTTCTTGAATTGGTTGGTAGAGATCATGGCTACGGGCGCCAGTTTAGAGAGGGACCGGCTGCGCCCGCCTACGGAGCGGGTAACCACACGCTCTAATCGGTCGTCATCAGGTGCTTCGGGATCGAGGTGAGGATGTCGCAGCCGTCGTCGGTCACCACGACCAGGTCCTCGATCCGCACGCCGAACTCGCCCGGCACGTAGACGCCGGGTTCGACGGTGACCACATTCCCGGCCACCAGCCCGTCATCGGAGCGCTGGGAGAGCCGCGGGCCCTCGTGAACGGCGAGCCCCACGCCGTGTCCGAGCCCGTGGCCGAAGCGCTCGCCTTGGCCGGCGTCGGCGATCACCGCGCGGGCGACTGCGTCCACCGCGCGTGCATCCGCGCCGGCCCGGACCGCTCCCAGCCCCGCCAGCTGCGCCTCGAGCACGAGCTCGTAGGCCTGGCGGGCCTCCTCGCCCGGGTCCCCCGTCGCGACCGTGCGCGTGCAGTCCGAGCAGTAGCCGTCGAGCTCGGCCCCCCAGTCGATCACCACCAGCTGACCGGCCTTGATCTCGACCTCCCGGGGCTGAGCGTGCGGAAGGGCGCCGTGGGGCCCCGCGGCCACGATCGTTTCGAAGCTCGGGCGCTGCGCGCCGCGGTCGCGCATGTCGGCCTCGAGCGCGATCGCCACCTCCCGCTCCGTGCGCCCGACGAGACCGTCGCGGATCAGGCGCTCGAACGCGGCGTCGGCCAGCGCGCTGGCGGCGCGGATGCGCTCGATCTCCTCAGGCTCCTTGACCGCGCGCAGGCCTTCGACGATCCCGTCCGCGCCGACCAGCTCGACCCGGTCGGGGAGCAGCTCTCGCAGGCGGGCGTGCTGGCGCACCGACATGTGCGAGTCCTCGAACCCGAGCCTGAGCTGCCCCTCGGGCAGCGCGCCGTCCACCGCATCGAGCAGGTCCAGCGAGGCGCGGAGTCGCTGAAACGACGAATGCACCTCGACCTCTGCCTGCTCCACGTAGCGGAAGTCGGTGACGAAGGTCCTGGTGCGCGGCCCGACGAGGGCGATCCCATTGCTGCCGCTGTAGCCTGTCACGTACCCGACATTGACCAGGTCGGTGATCAGCAGGACATCGAGTCCGGCCTCATCGACCGCGTCGGCGAGACGCTCCGCTCGGCCCCTCATGAGACCAGCTCCAGCCGCAGCCGCTCCAGCGCGTCGCGGTACCCGTCCGGCCCCTTGCCCGAGACGTAGGCGACGCACAGGTCGCGGATGACCGAGTGCCGGCGCCAGTCCTCGCGATGCTCGACATCGGACAGATGGACCTCGACCGCCGGGAGTGCGGCGATCTCCAGCGCGTCTCGGATCGCCCACGCGTAATGGGTCCAGGCCCCGGGATTGAGCAGAATCGCGTCGGCCAGCCCATCCATCCGGTGCAGGTGCTCGACGAAGTCGCCCTCGTGGTTGGTCTGGAAGAAGCGGGTCTCGAGCCCGAGCTCGCGAGCGTCCCCGGCGATCCGCAGCTCCAGTTCGGTCAGGGTCAGGCTCCCGTACAGGTCGGGGTCCCGGCGCCCGAGCTGATCGAGGTTGACGCCGTGCATGATCTCGATCCGGTTGCGGTTCATGGCGACAACTCTCGCACGGCGGCGACGAGATCGTCGGCTGCGATCACGCAGCCCGGACGCGGCGCCCCAGGAGACTCGAGCAGGACGAACGGCACCGCGGCCTCACCCACCCGCTTCTTGTCCCGCCAGGTCGCCCGCACCACCGCCTCTGGATCGGCGTCGGTGAGGGTCACCGGCAGCCCGCGAGCGGCCAGCAGCTCGCGCACTTCGCGGCGCAGGTCGTCGCGCCCGGACAGGCGCAGCGCCGCCAGCAGCCCCAGCGCCACCGCCTCGCCGTGGCGATAGCGCGCGTACCCCGTGGTGGTCTCGATCGCGTGGGCCACGGTGTGACCGAGGTTGAGCACCTGGCGCAGTCCGGTGTCACGCTCGTCGCGGGCGACGATCCGCAGCTTGGTTCGCGCGCAGGCGGTGATCAGGGCTGGTGAGGTCGGGTCCTCGCCGGCGCGCACACGCTCCCACAGCTCGCCTCCTGCGATCAGCGCGGTCTTGACGACCTCGGCGTATCCGGCCGCGATCTCCTCGGCGCTCAGCGACCGCAGCGTGTTCGTGTCGGCGATCACGGCCGCGGGCTGGTGGTAGGCGCCGACGTAGTTCTTGGCCTCCGGGAGATCGACCCCCGTCTTGCCGCCATAGGCCGAATCGACCTGGGCCACCAGCGTCGTCGGCGCCTGCAGGTAGCGGACGCCGCGCTGATAGGTCGCGGCGCAGAAGCCCGCCAGGTCGCCCACCACCCCGCCACCCAGGGCCACGACGAGGTCCTCGCGTGTCATCCCGGCGCGGGCGAGCTCGGTCCACACGATCTCGGCATGGGCGATCGTCTTTGACTGCTCACCCGGCGTCACCGACACCCGACCCGAGAGCGGCTCGAGCGCGTCGCCGTAGAGCCCGCCGACTCGCCCGTCGGTGACCAGGAAGCGCCGCCCGGCGACGGTCGCCGGCCAGAAGCCGTCGCGCTCGAGCAGGCGCGGCCCGATATAGGCCGGATAGTCCCCGGAGGCGCTTGCCGCCCACAGCAGCTTGGCGCGCGGCGCCAGGCCCTCGAGCGCCGGCAGCACCTGGGCCATGGCATGAGAGCGCTCGGCGGGCACGATCGCGTCGGCGAGCCGGCGGTACACGGGCTCGCGCTCGCGGTACAGGCGCTCGAACCGGGCGCGATCGCCGGCCAGTGGTCGCCCGCTGCCACCCGCCCGGGCCCAGGCCAGGTCGACGCCGACATCGACCCAGACGACGAAATGATCGGCCAGCGCCTCGCGGACCCGCTGGGAGCCGATCGCCCCACCGCCGAGCGCCACCGCGCGCGGCTGCGCGGAGCCGAGCAGCTCCACGGTGACCCGCTCCTCCTCGGCCCGGAACGCCCCCTCGCCATCCTCGGCGAACACGCGCTCGATCGGCTTGCCGAGCCGCTGCTCGATCACAGCGTCGACATCGACCTCCTCCAACCCGAGCACCGCGGCCGCATGACTGGCCGCCGTGGTCTTGCCGGCGCCCATGAAGCCGATGAAGGCCAGCGAGCGGCCGTGCGGAGGGCTCAGCGAGCCGGCCAACTAGTGATCTGCCTTCCGCCAGCCGATCCGCTGCTCGTAGGCACGCACGGCCGCCCGGACGTCGTCGATGTGATCGCCGCCGAACTTGGCCCGGTACGCGTCCGCGAGCACGAACGCCACCATCGCCTCTCCCACCACGCCGGCGGCGGGCACGGTGCACGAGTCGGTTCGCTCGCGCAGCGCCTGGGCGGGCTCGTGGGTGGCGATGTCCACGGAGCGCAGCGGCTTGGTCAGCGTCGGCAGCGGCTTCATCGAGCCGCGGACGACCAGCGGAGCCCCCGTCGTCATCCCGCCCTCGACACCGCCCGAGCGGTTGGTCAGCCGGTGATAGCCCTGGTCCTCGTCGTAGAAGATCTCGTCGTGGGCCTGAGATCCGGGCAGGCCCGCGACCTCGACGCCGTCCCCGATCGAGACCGCCTTGATGGCCTGAATCGACAGCATCGCCTGCCCCAGCCTGCCATCGAGGCGCTCCTCCCAGGAGACGTGCGAGCCGAGCCCAGGGTGCAGACCGAAGGCCCGGACCTCGAACACTCCGCCGAGCGACTCGTTCTCCTTGCGCAGCCCGTCGATCTCGACCACCATCGCCCTGGAGGCCTCCGGATCGAGGCAGCGGACCGGCGACTCGTCGACGGCCGCGAAATCCTCGGGACCGAGATCGTCACGACGGGGCGCCTGGACGCTGGTGATCTGGATCACGTGCGAGTACACCTGCACCCCGAGCGCGGACAGGAACGCCTTGGCGACCGCGCCGCCGGCCACCCGAGCGGCCGTCTCGCGCGCGCTCGCGCGCTCGAGGATGTCGCGCACGTCACTGAGCCCGTACTTCTGGGTTCCGACCAGGTCGGCGTGTCCCGGTCGCGGCAGATGAACCTCCTGCAGCTCCGCCTCCACGGGCCACGGGTTCATCCGCTCCTCCCAGTTGGCGTAGTCGCGGTTGCGCACCTGGAGCGCGATCGGCCCGCCCAGCGTGTGCCCGTGGCGGACTCCGGCGGTGACCTCGACCTGATCCCGCTCGATCTTCATCCGCCCGCCGCGACCGTGGCCGAGCTGGCGCCGTGCGAGGTCGCGGTTGATCGCCTCGAGCTCCAGCGTCAGCCCGGCGGGCATGCCCTCCACGATGCACGTGAGGCCGGGCCCGTGCGACTCGCCGGCCGTTGTCAGTCTGAGCGCCATCCGGCGCTACAGGTTATTGGCGCGCTCCGCGCAGAGCCGGCCGGCCGGCCCTCAGCCGCCCGGGTATCGGTCGCGGCGTTCTGCGTCGGTGCCTTCAGCCAAGCGTTGCACTCGATGTACTGCCCGCGAGCTTCACGTCCCCCGTGCCCATCCCCCGCGGGTAGGCAGCACGAACACGAGCAGGAAGCCAGCGGCGGCGGCGGCGATCAGCTGCTCGGGGACCCTGCTCGGCGCGAGCACGAGGCCGATCGCGACGGCGCCGATCGCCGCGGGGAGCGTGATCTTGTTAGGGATGACCCGCTCGTGGAGGTCGATCAAGGTGATCGGTAGTAGGACCGCCACCAGCGCGAGTCCGAGTGTCACGTCGCGCGGAGTGTGCGTGGTCAAGACGA
>JADGPN010000219.1 GCA_017882465.1 Solirubrobacteraceae bacterium | reverse complement strand
GAGCATGATCGCGACCGTGTCTCCCCGGCCGAGGCCAAGCTTCGCCAGGCCGCCGGCGACCGCGTCCACCCGGTCGAGCAGCTCGGCCCAGGTGAGCGACACGCTGTCATCGGGTGTGCGGACCGCGACGATTTCGGGGTTGTTGGCGGCGGTGCGCCGAAGCGCCTCAGTCAGAGTCGGCGCATCCACGGCGCGCCCGGACACCGACGTGATCGTGCTGCTCTCCATCCTCTGCTCCGCCTCTCTGCCGTGAGTATTGGCTGCGAACGCTATCGCAGCGCCGCCCAGAGGGACGGAGGCCGCCGCGGGCGGCGGCCGATCAGTGCGGGACGTTGAATCCCGTGCCGCTCAGGGTCGAGATGTCGTTGGTGAGGCCGACCACGAACAGCATCACGATGAGCACGAACCCGACCACGCTGGCACGCTCCATGACCGAGAACGGGATTCGCTTGCCGCGGACCTTCTCGGCCAGCGCCCAGAAGATGTGGCCCCCGTCGAGGGGCAGGAACGGCAACAGGTTGATCACCGCGAGCGAGAGCGAGATCACCGCCAGCACGTAGAGCGCCTGGGTGGTGTCGAAGGCGAACGTCTGCTGGGCGACCTCGAAGCTTCCGACCACGCCGTGGAGCTGCTTGCGAACCTTGGGCTCGAACACCGTGGCGATGGTGGTCACGGTCCTGTGGGTCACGTACCACATCTGGCTGAGGCTCTTACCGGCTGCCTTCAGCGGACCCACGGGCGTGACCACGACGCCGAACCCGAATCCGATCCGGGTGCGGCCGGCCTGCTTGTCGTAGCGCGGCGTGATCGAGTACGAGTGCAGAGTGCCGTTGCGCCGCACCACGATCTGCACCGGCGCCGTCGCCTGGCAGCCCGCCGTCGGCTTCCCCGCACAGCGATGGCTGGAGATCGCCGTGGTGATCTGCGCCACGCTCAGTCCCGTCCGGCCGTCGATGGCGACGATCTGGTCGCCGGCCTTCAGGTAGGCCGACGCCGGTGGCTGCAGCGAGCCGCTGGCGATCGTACGACTCGGCACGTCCTGGCCGTGGCTGGTGACCGCGACCCCGTTGGACCAGACGATCGCCGTGAGCAGGAGGAACGCGATCAGCAGGTTGACGCCGGGTCCGGCGCTGATCACGACGACTCGCTTCCACACCGGCTGGCGGTAGTAGGCGCGGTCCGCCACCTCGGCGGGGATCTCCTCGTTGGGGTTCATCCCGGTGATCTTCACGTAGCCCCCGAGCGGGATCGGCCCGATCCCGTACTCAGTCTCGCCGCGGCGCACCTTCCACAGCATCGGCCCGAAGAACAGCGAGAACCGCTCGACCCGCATGCCGACCGCCTTGGCGGCCGCGAAGTGGCCGGCCTCGTGCAGGATGATCAAAGCGGCGAAGCCGAGAAAGGCGAGAACGTAGGACATCAGCGTCCTAGTGTGCCATGGCCCACCTGCGGGCCTGCCGCGCCAGTCGATGGCCCGCTCAGCGACCAACTAAAGGGCCTTCGCCCGCGGCCGATCACCGGTGTGCGCCGGTGTTCGGCGTGTCCCCCGCCCACCGAGCCGCGAGCTCGCGAGAGAAGGATTCTGTGGACCATGGCACTTGCGACAGATCAGGTTGTCGAACAGCTCAACGAGCGCCTGAGGAGTTTGGAGGGCAACTGTCTGAAGGGCCTCGAGGAGGGCCTGGAGCTCGACCTCCGAGGAGGCGGGACGGGCCGTCGGCGAGATCGCCCACGCCGTCAGCCGGCGGCCGACCTTTAGGCCGCCGCCCGGTCAGCCACCAGCTGAGCGGCGATCGCCCGGGCCTCGCCGTCGGCGTCGGCCAGCGAGTCGAAGGAATGAACCCGCGCGGCCGGTACCCGGCTCAGGGTCTCCTCGATGACCACGGCGATGTCGAGGAACCTCAGCCGTCCGGCGAGGAAGGCGTGGACCGCGATCTCGTTGGCGGCGTTCAGCGTGCACGGGGCCGTTCCCGCCGCCCGGGCCGCTTCGCGCGCCAGTCGCAGACAGGCGAACGTGACCTCGTCGACCGGCTCGAAGGTGAGCGATCCGAGCGCCGCGAGGTCGAGGGGCGCGACCGGGACGTCGACCCGCTCGGGGTAGTTGAGCGCGTAGGAGATCGGCACCCGCATGTCCGGGTAGCCCAGGTGTGCCAGCGTGGCGCCGTCACACAGCTGGATCAGGCTGTGGACGATCGACTGCGGGTGCACGACGACGTCGATCTGATCGTAGGCCGTGCCGAACAGGTGGTGGGCTTCGATCAGCTCGAGCCCCTTGTTCATCAGCGTGGCCGAGTCGATCGTGATCTTGCCCCCCATCGCCCAGGTCGGATGGGCCAGCGCCTGTTCGATGGTGACGCCGTCCAGCTCCGCCGCTGTGTGGCCCCGGAAGGGGCCACCCGATGCGGTCAGCAGCAGGCGGTCGACGGTTCCCGGCCGCTCGGCGCTCAGCAGCTGGTGCAGCGCCGAGTGCTCGGAGTCGACGGGAATGATGGCGGCGCCGGTGGCCTGCGCCAGCTGCGTCACCAGCTCGCCGCCGACCACCAGCGACTCCTTGTTGGCCAGGGCGAGGTCGATCCCCTCGCCGAGCGCCGCCACGGTCGGCACCAGCCCCGCCGAGCCGACGATCGCGTTCAGCACGAGGTCGGAATCGCCTTCGGTGATCAGCCTCACCAGCCCGTCAGGGCCGGCGAGGACCTCGCCGTCGGTCCACGCCTCACTGGCGCGCGCAGCGGCATCGGCGTCCACCAGCGCGATCCGCTTGACGCCGTGCTCGCGGGCCTGGGCGATCAGCGCCTCCCATGCCCGCCCGGCGGCCAGGGCGACGACGCGAAGCTCCTCGGAGCGCGAGACGACGTCGAGTGCCTGGACGCCGATCGAGCCGGTGGAGCCGAGGATCACGAGTCGGCGTGGCACGGCCGGGATTGTAGGTGCGCGCGGCTGCACTCTCAGGAGTGCATGACCGCGACCCAGAGGTAGTAGCCGGCGACGACGGTGAAGATGACCGCGTCGAGCCGGTCGAGCGCCCCGCCGTGGGCGCCGAACAGCGTCCCGGTGTCCTTGGTGCCCGCATCGCGCTTGACCAGCGATTCGAACAGATCCCCCAGCGGCCCCAGGAAGGCGACCCCGAGTCCCAGCAGGAGCGCGTGGCCCTGGCTCAGCCAGGTCTGGTAGAGGCCGGCCAGGAACACGGCCAGCACCGCGATCAGCATGCCGCAGAACAGCCCCTCGACGGTCTTGTTGGGCGAGATCGCCGGCGCGAGCGGACGGCGGCCGAACATCCGGCCGCCGAGGTAGGCAGCCGTGTCGCCGAGGAACGTGCCGACGAGGATGTCGATCAGCACCGCGTTGCCGTGGGGAAGCTGGCGCAGCAGCTCGGCGTGGGCGAAGGCCAGCCCGATCCAGTAGATGCCGAACAGAGTCCCGGCGACGGCCACGGTCGCGCCGCTGCTCTGTCCCTTGGCCAGGATCATCAGGAACAGGACCGGGATCGCCGCCACAGCGACCAGCAGGACCTGACGCGGGCCGCCGTATCGGGCGGCGAGGACCATCCCGGCGAGGGCCAGGAAGCCGGCCAGCGGCACCGGCCTCCAGCGCCCCAGCATCGTGTACAGCTCGCGCAGGCAGATGCAGCCGAGCGCGACCATGAACAGCGCGAATGCGAGCCCACCGAGGTCGATGAACACGATCGCCACCACGGCGGCCGGGACCGCGACCAGCACACGCGACATCAGGTCAGAGCGTTGCCTGCGCTCCTTCCTCGCCGGCGCGGGCCGCCGGCCCTGGGCGGGGCCCCGGCCTGCGGCGCGCTGACGCTCGGAGCGACCGCGGGCCTCCTCATCCCACGGCTCGCGGCCGTGGCGCGAGCTCCGCTCACCGGAGCCGGGACTCGACGAGCGGGTCGCCCGAGCCGCGCGCGAGCGTGGACGGCGCTGCCTCGGCGGCCGATCCGCCATCTAATGGTCCTCCGCGTATCCGAGCCTCCGCATCAGCGGCCACCGAAACGACGCCGGCGAGCCGAGAACTCGTCGAGGGTGTGCGCGAACGCCGCGCGTGAGAAGTCGGGCCACAGCTCATCGCGGAACACGAATTCCGAGTAGGCCGCTTGCCAGAGCAGGTAGTTGGAGATCCGCTGCTCCCCGCTGGTGCGAATGATCAGGTCCGGATCGTTCATGTCGGGTGCGTAGAGATGAGCGCGGAACTGCTCCTCGCTGTCTCCGGTAAAGGTTCGCGCCGCGTCGACGATCTCCGCCCGGCCGCCGTAGTTGAAGGCGACGAACAGCGTGATCCTCGTGTTCCTCCGCGTGGTCTCCTCGGCCCACTGCATGCGCTCAATCAGCTCGCGCGGGACGGGATCGCTGCGCCGGCCGATGAATCGCATTCGCACCCCCTCGGCGTCGAGCTCGGGGGTCTCCCCCTCGATGCGGCGTCCGAACATCTCCATCAGCCCGGACACCTCCTCCGGTGAGCGGCTCCAGTTCTCGGTCGAGAACGAGTACACGGTCAGCTCCTCGATCCCGAAGTCCGCGGCGTCGCGCAGCCGGGCCTTGACGATGTCCGCCCCGGCCTCGTGGCCGGCGAGGGGAGGCAGGCCTCGCTGCTGCGCCCAGCGGCCGTTGCCGTCGGTGATGATCGCTACGTAGCGGGCCTCCGACCTGGCCACGCTACACCTCGAGTATCTCTGCTTCCTTGTGCTTCAGCAGCTCGTCGAGCTCTGCGATGCGGGCATCGGTGACCTTCTGCAGCCCGACTTCGGCGCGTTTCTCCTCGTCCTCTCCGCTCTCGCCGGCCTCCTTGAGCTCGCGCAGGTCGTGCATCACGTCTCGCCGGATGTTGCGGATCGCCACGCGGCCCTCCTCGGCGATGTGCCGGACTACCTTGACCAGCTGCTTGCGACGCTCCTCGGTCAGCTCCTGGATGCCGAGGCGGATCAGGTTGCCGTCGTTGGACGGCGTCAGGCCGACGTCGGACTCCATGATCGCGCGCTCGATGGCCTTGATCGAGCTCTTGTCGTAGGGCTGGACGGTCAGCAGCCGGGGCTCCGGGGCCGAGATCGTCGCCAGTTGCTTGAGCGGCGTGATGGCACCGTAGTAGTCGACCATGATCCGGTCCAGCAGGGCTGGGCTCGCGCGTCCGGTCCGGACGGACCCGAACTCGTGCCGGATCGACTCGACCGACTTGGCCATCCGATCCCTTGCGTCTTCGAGCAGCTCGTCGATCATGTCCGTACCAGGGTTCCTACGCGTTCACCGGACACTATCTTGTCGATGTTCCGGTCGTCCGCCATGTTGAACACGACGATCGGGAGGTTGTTGTCCATGCACAGGGCGAACGCCGTGGAGTCCATGACCTGCAGGCCTCGCGTGAGCGCATCCTTGTGCGTGATCTCGGGGATGAACTCGGCATCCGGGTGGGTCGCCGGGTCGGCGGTGTAGACACCCTCGACCCCGTTCTTGGCCATCAGGATCATCTCGGCGTGCAGCTCGGCCGCGCGCAGGGCGGCCGCCGTGTCGGTGGTGAAGAACGGGTTGCCGGTCCCGGCGGCGAAGATCACGATCCGCCCCTTCTCCAGGTGACGCATGGCCCGGCGTCTGATGTACGGCTCGGCCACCTCGGAGATGGTGATCGCCGACTGCACACGGGTCGCCACTCCCTCCTTCTCGAGCGCGTCCTGGAGCGCCAGCGCGTTGAGCACGGTGGCCAGCATCCCCATGTAGTCGCCGGTGGCGCGGTCCATCCCTCGCGCCGCCGCGGCCAGGCCACGATAGATGTTGCCGCCGCCGACCACGATCGCGATCTCAACCCCGCGGCTGTGCACCGCGGCTACCTCGCAGGCGATGCTGCGGACCCGGTCGGGGTCGGTGCCGTAGTCGCGGGCCCCCATCAGCGCCTCGCCCGAGAGCTTGAGCAATATCCGCGAGTAGGCCGGGGCAGGCAGCGAAGTACCGGCGCTCACCGCTCAGCCGCCAACGGCGAAGCGGGCGAAACGGCGGATGACCACGTTCTCGCGGAACTCCGCCGCCAGCTCGGCGCGTAGATCTTCGATCGTCTTGCCGCCGTGCTTCTCCTCGTTGACATGCTTCTGGCGCAGCAGCACGACCTCGTCGAGCCATTTGTCGAGCTTGCCCGAGACGATCCGCTCGCGGACGTTGTCCGGCTTGTCGGCGGCCTGCTCGGTGGCGATTCGCTGCTCGCGCTCGCGGTCCTCGGCGGGCAGGTCCTGCTCGCTCACGGCCAGTGGAGCCGCCGCCGCGATGTGCAGCGCGAGGTCCTTCGCGAACCCGGTGAACTTCTCGTTGCGGGCCACGAAGTCGGTCTGGCAGTTGACCTCGACCAGAACTCCGATCTTGTTGCCGGAGTGGATGTAGCTCTGGACGGCACCCTCGCGGGCCTCCTCACCGGCCCGCTTCGCCGCCTGGGCCTCGCCGCGGGTCCGCAGCAGCTCGACCGCCTGCTCGAGGTCCCCGTTCGCCTCGATGAGCGCATCGCGGCAGGCCAGCATCCCGGCGCCGGTGCGGTCGCGCAGGGCCTTCACTTCCGGAGCGCTGACTTCAGTCATCGTGATTCCTCCGTGGTGGTTCCCGTCGTGGGCTCGGCGAGGGCCGGCGCCTCCGGGCTCGCCTCGGGCTCGACAGCAGCCGGCGGCTCCTGGCTCGCCTCGGGCTCGACGGCCGGAGCCGCGGACGCCTCGGGGGCCGTCGCGGGTGCCTCAGCGGCCGGAGCGGGCGGCTCCGGGGCCGCCGCGGCAGGCTCCGGGGCCGCCGCCGGGGCCTGGGGCTCAGCCGCCGGGGCCCGGGCCTCGACCGGCGCGGGCGCCGCCTCAGCGGCCGGGGCCGGG
>JADGPN010000042.1 GCA_017882465.1 Solirubrobacteraceae bacterium | reverse complement strand
CCGACCGCGACCCCGCCTGTGGCACGCGTCTGCCCTCGGGCTGCCCTCGGGCGCGTAGCGGCCGACGCACGGACGCTGAGACGGCCGGCGGCGCATCAGCGCGCCGCCAGCTGCTCCACGAGGTCAGCCGCGCGCCCGGCGCCGTCGTTGGCGCTCGCCCAGGCGCCGAGCTCGCCCGCTCGCGCGGCCAGGCCGGGGGAGGCGAGCGCGCGCCGGACCGCGAGCCGCAGCGTGGCGGGTGAGAGCAGGCGCCACGGGAGCCTGACCCCGGCTCCGGCCCAGTCCGCCCGCGCGGCGTTCTCGCTCATGTCGCCCGAATGCGGGACCGTGAGGACCGGCACGCCTGAGGCGAGCGCCCGCACCATCGTCCCGTGGCCGGCGTGGCCGATGACCAGCGCGCAGCCCGGCATCGTCCGCCGGTAGGAGATCCACTCGACCAAGCGCGCGTTGGCCGGGACGGGCGTGGGCTCCCGCAGCGGCCGCCGGTTCCACGTGGCCAGCACGCGAACGGGCTCGCCGGCCAACCCCGCGAGGGTGGCCCGCAGCAGCCGGTGCTCGTGATCCTGCGCGGTCGAGGGGGCGAGCAGCACCAGCGGAGCCGACCCGGGCGGGGGCTCGACGGGCTCGAACGGAGGCTCCCACATCAGCGGCCCGACCACGTGGGTGTGCGAGGGCCAGCGCCGTGGATACTCGAGCTGGGGGAAGGTGCCCACGATGCACAGCTGAGTGCTGAGGCCGCCGTGGAAGCGCTCCACCGGTGGCAGCCCGAGCCGGGCCCGCGTGTCGTTGAGCTCGGCGCGACCGCGGCGCAGGCCGTTGTCCACCGGCCGGGCGAGGGCTCGCCACAGCGCCCACCCCGCCGCGGTGCGCGGGAGCCGGGCGCCGAATGCGTAGGGCGGAAAACCGGGCTCGCCGGCCGGGTGGACGTGGGGGATCAGCGTCGCCGCCGGCACACCCTCGAGCTCGGCGGCCATCGCCGGGGCGAGCGTGAGGATGTCGTGGACGACGACGTCGGGCGCGGCTGTGCGCAGCTCGCGGCGAGTCTCCGCCGTGGCCAGGACGACCGCCTCGTAGGGTCCCAGCGGCCGCTCGCGGGTGGGGAAGACCGGGTACTCGGGAGCCGGGACGAACCGCATTCCCGCCGCCTCGACGGGCTCACGCCAGCGTGACCAGGTCTCGAAGGTGACGGCGTGGCCGCGCGCCGCCAGGCTCGCGCCGAGCGCGAGCATGGGGAAGGCGTGGCCGGGGTCGCCGAAGGCGCCGAGGAAGACCCGCAGCCGGCGGCCGGCCGCCGAGGTCAAGCCGCGAGCTCTGCCACTGCCCGGAGCTGCTGCAGGCGGTCCTCCGGCGTGAACGCCATCGGGGAGACCATCAGCGTCCCGACACCGGCATCGCGGAAGGCGGCGATGCGATCACGGACGACGTCGCGCGGCCCGCACAGGGAGACCATGTCGATCAGCTCGTCGGGAATCGCCTCCCCGGCCTCGGCCTTCTTGCCCTCGAGGTACAGACCCTGGATCTCCTTGGCCGCCTGCTCGAATCCGTAGCGCTGCACGAGCTTGTTGTAGAAGTTCTGATCACGCGAGCCCATGCCGCCGATGTACAGGGCCAGCAGCGGGCGCATCGAGTTGCGCGCCAGCTCGCGATCGTCGGAGACGTAGGCGCTCACGGTGGGGGCGATGTCGAAGTTCTCCAGCGAGCGCCCGGAGCGGGATGCGCCCTCCTCCAGCAGCGCCCGCAGGTCGCCCACGTGCTCGGGCGAGAAGAAGGTCGGGATCCAGCCGTCGGCGATCTCGCCCGCCAGGGCCGTGTTCTTGGGACCGATCGCGGCGAGATAGATCGGGATCCGCTCCTGCACGGGGGAGATCATCAGCTTCAGCGGCTTCCCGGGGCCGTCGGGCAGGGGGAGCTCGAGCGTCTCGCCGTGGAACTCGAGGCGCTCCCTGGACAGCGCCTTGCGCACCACGGCCACGTACTCGCGAGTCCGCTGCAGCTGGCGGCCGAAGCGCTGTCCGTGCCAGCCCTCCGCGACCTGCGGCCCGGAGGACCCGATGCCCAGCAGCATCCGGCCGCCGGAGAGCTCGTCGATGGTGGCCGCCGTCATCGCCGTGAGAGCCGGGCTTCGCCCGGGCATCTGGAAGATCGCCGACCCGAGCTTGATTTTGGTCGTCCCGGCGGCTAGCCAGGCCAGCACCGTGGCAGCGTCCGAGCCGTACGCCTCGGCCGCCCACACCGAGTCATAGCCCAGGCGCTCAGCCTCCTGCACCAGACCCAGCTGATCCTGGGGGCCGATGCCCAGTCCCCAGTAGCCGACATTGATTCCGAGCTTCATCGTGCAAGGTTCCTTTCCGCGCCAAGGAGATCGCTTGTCGGGTCCGACGGTCGCCGTTACCGTCGGGCTCGACCCCCTCTCCGGGGCGCAAACCCTATGCGAACGCGACGCCGAGCGCTCTCGACCACGAGGGCCCGGCGGCGCGGGGTCTCGTCGCTCTCACGCGGTTCTCCCCGGCGGCGCGGGCCGCTTGACACGCAGGCGAACATATGTTCGTGACGAGCGACGGCAGCCCCTATGCCCGGTTCCGCCGGGCCCTCCAGACCGGCAACGAGGCGCTGGTCGTCGCGGCGGCGCTGGAGCTGCCCCAGATCGCGCTCGATGACGCGCTCCGGGTGTGCCTGGTGTTCCGCGGCGGCGATCCGGACCGCTACGAGCGCGCGGCGGTGCGCTGGCTGGGCCGGTTCGCCCTCGAGGTGCGTGGTGTCACGATCGAGGACATCCGGCTGGCCGCCGACGCGCTCGACGCGCTGCCCGAGCGGACCTCCGACGCGATGGAGCGATTGCAGCGCCTGTGCCTCGCCCGCGGGGTGGCCTGACGCCCGTGCGGGGGCGAGCGGCGCTGCGCTCGGCTCAGCGGCGCTACGCTCGGCTCAGCGCTTGTGCCCGTCGACGGCGCGCCGCAGCTGGTCATTGTTCATGGGCCGGTGACTGTCACCGCTGCGCTACCCGCGATGCTGGGCCGGCAAGCGGCCCACGCGGCGGCACCGGGAATCCATAGGATGCGCCGATGAGCTCGCTGCTGATCGCCGATCGCCCCGCCCCCCATGTTCGCCGGGTGACGCTCAACCGTCCCGAGCAGCTCAACGCCATGACCTCGGATCTGTGCGAGGCGCTGCACCGCGAGCTGCGGGAGATCTCGGCCGACCGCTCGTGTCGCGCCGTGATCCTGACGGGCGCGGGGCGGGGGTTCTGCGCCGGGCTCGATCTTCACGGCTACGGGGCTGCGCCCGGGAACGACGGCAGCGACGAGGCCCGGGACCGGCTGGCCAACCAGCAGCACATGTCAACTCTGATCCTCGGTCTCCGGGCGCTGCCGCAGCCCGTCATCGCCGCCGTGAACGGCCCTGCCGCCGGGTTCGGGCTGGCCCTCGCTCTGGGGTGCGACATCCGCTATGCCGGTCGCGAGGCCGTCTTCCGGGTGGCGTTCATCAACATCGCCGTGTCCAACTGCGACATGGGCACGAGCTGGTTGCTGCCGCGTCTGATCGGCGCATCTCGTTCCCACGAGCTGATGTTGACCGGCCGCAGGGTCGACGCCGACGAGGCGCTGCGAATCGGCCTGGTGGCTGACGCCGTCGACGGTGAGCTGCTGGCCGAGCGCTCGCTCGAGGCGGCGATTCAGATCGCCTCGCTGGCGCCGTGGGGCGTGCAGCTGACCAAGCGCGGCATGTGGGCATCGCTCGAGATCCCCTCCGAGCAGGCCGCCGTCGAATACGAGGATCGTCAGCAGATCATGAGCACCTTCGGCCGGGCGCTTCCCGAGGCGGTGGCCGCCTTCCTCGAGAAGCGGCCGGCCGAGTTCGCCGATTGACTTGATTCCCTGATCCTGATGAGCGCCCGATTCGACATTTCCGGCAAGACGGCCCCCTCGGGCGCATCGGCCGGCCCGACGACGCTGCGGGGCTGACGATCTTCCTCGCCTCGCGAGCCGGCTCGTATCTCGCCGGAGCGGTGATCCCGCTCGACGGCGGGATCACCGGCTGCAGCTCGGGCTGAGGTCCTAGTAGCCCGACCGGCTGGGCGGCGCGGCGGGCGCCGCGGGCGCCGGGGCGGCAGCCTTCGCGGCTGCGGTGGTGGTGATCGCCTTCCAGGTGCCGACGTCCTTGAGGCCCTCGCCGTTGGCTTCTCCCGGGGCGTGGTCCTGCGCGAACGTGTACAGCGGCATTCCCTTGTAGGTCACCTGCACGGTGCCGTCGGCCCGCTTGACCGTGCTCAAGCTGCCCACGGCACCGCCCGGCGCACCGCCCGACGGCGCGCCGAGCGGAAGCCAGACGTGCAGACACGCGCTGGTGTTGCAGATGAACTTGCCCGCCTGCGCTGCGCGCCGCTGTTCCTTCCTGGTCCTCGCGGCCCGGACTGCGGCCGCGTACTATTGGCGACCCGAGCATGGAGTAACGATGTCACCCATCTCTCGCGGCTTCAGGGGCCGTCCGCGCCGAGACGTCGATCCCGCCCGCATCCCACCGGGCCAGTACACCGTCAACGACTTTCCGGTGCTCTCCGCCGGGCCCACCCCACGCACCCCGCTGGACGAATGGAGCTTCACGATCCAGGGGGAGGTCGACCGGCCCGTGTCGTGGCCGTGGGCCGACTTCCTCGCGCTGTCGTCCGAGACGATCACCGTCGACATCCACTGTGTCACGAAGTGGTCGAAGCTCGACACGACGTGGACGGGCGTCTCGGTCGACACGCTGCTCGAGGGGATCGACACCGAGGCGGCGTACGTCACCGCCTGGTGCGACGGGGGCTACACGACCAACCTGCCGCTCGATGACGTGACCGGCGGCCGTGCCTGGGTCGCGTATCGCTTCGGGGGCGATCCTCTGGATCCCGAGCACGGCGGACCCGCGCGCCTGCTGGTTCCGCGCCTGTACCTCTGGAAGAGCGCCAAATGGGTGCGAGGCCTGACGCTGACGCTCGAGGACCGGCCGGGCTTCTGGGAGGCCGCCGGCTACCACAACCGCGGCGACCCCTGGGCCGAGCAGCGTTACTGGAGCGACTGACCTTGGCGCGCGCGCCGATCGTCTGGCGCCTGGGCACGGTCACGGAGATCATCGAGGAGACGCCCCACGCGAGGACGATCGCGCTCGATGCCCCAGACTGGCCCGGGCATCTCGCCGGGCAGCACGTGGACGTTCGCCTGACCGCGGAGGATGGCTACCAGGCCGAGCGCTCCTACTCGATCGCCTCCGCGCCCGAGAGCACGATGCTTGAGCTCACGGTCGAGCGCATCAACGACGGCGAGGTCTCCCCGTACCTGACCGAGGACCTCCGGGCCGGGGATCAGTTCGAGCTCCGGGGGCCCATCGGCGGGCCATTCACCTGGCGGGTGCAGGACGGGGGACCGCTGCTGCTGATCGCCGGAGGATCGGGCCTGGTGCCGCTGATGGCGATGCTCCGCCACCGCGCCGCGAACGGCAGCGACGTCGACACCCGCCTGCTCGTGTCCGCGCGCAGCCAGGCGGACCTGCTCTACCGCGACGAGCTGGCGCGGCTGGCGCAGGCCGACGGCCTGGAGGCGAGCTACACGCTCACCCGCAGCCGGCCCGAGGGATGGACGGGATTCGACCGCCGCGTCGACGCACCGATCCTGACCCGCGTCGGCCCCAGCCCCGCCACCGCCCCGCTCGTGTTCGTCTGCGGCCCGACCCCATTCGTGGAACGCGTCGCCGACCGGCTGGTCGAGCTCGGTCACCGCCCGCAGGCCATCCGCACCGAGCGATTTGGGCCGACGGGGGTGTAGGGGCTGCCGCCTCAGTGCAGCCGTTGCTGCCAGTCCGCCGGCACGCGCCCGGCGGGGCCCGGTGTGGGCTGATCCAGCGGGTGGTGCAGGGGCGGGGCCAGCTCGGGCCCGGAGTAGAACTGCTCGGTGGCGTAGCTCCAGAACCAATCCTCACCGGGCTCGAAGCTCCGGATCATCGGGTGGCTGTGCTCCGCCGCGTGCTTGCTGGCGTGCTGGGAGGGCGACGAGTCACAGCACCCGACGTGACCGCACTGGGCGCATCGGCGCAGATGGAGCCACCAACCGCCGCCGGCCGTGCAGTCAGCGCACCCGGTTCCGCTGGGCGGGACCGAGGGGTTGATTTCACCGGGCGTCCGGGGAGACATCGCGACCCGCGATGATCACGTCCCGAGGACCCGGCGTCAACCCCGCCGCTGTCTGCTGGGCCCCGCGCCTCCGCGCGAGCCCCGGGAGCCGGGCGATGCTTGAATCTGACCGGTGCACGAGACCGACGCCGACCTGACCGCGCTCCAGGAGCTGCTCCACCGCAGCTATGCCGCGGCCGGCGCACATCTGCGTCGCGTGATCACGCCCCAGCGGCGCGTCGGGGCCGCCGAGCTGGCCGAGCGCCTGACCGGAGTGCGGCTGCTGGCCGTGGCGACCGTGACCGCGGACGGGCGCCCGATCGTCGGCCCGGTCGACGGCATCTTCTATCGCGGCTCATTCCATTTCGGCTCGAGCCCCGACTCGGTCCGCTGCCGTCATATCCGGGCCCGCCCGCAGGTGAGCGCGACACATCTTCCCGGCGAGGAGTTCGCGGTGACGGTTCACGGCCGCGCCACGCCGATCGATGTGAGCGATCAGCCGACAGCGGGGTTCCGGCAGGCCCTGCTCGACGTCTACGTGCCCAGGTACGGCGCCGCGTGGGAGCAGTTTCTGGACTCCTCGACGACGTATGCCCGTATCGATGCCGAGCGCATGTACTCGTTCGCGATGGACGAGGGCGGCGAGTAGGCGTGCCAGTGCACACCCTGACCAGGTCCCAGCACCTGAGCGCTCCGCCGAGCGAAGCGTTTCAGTTCTTCGCCGACGCGTTCAACCTCGAGGCGATCACTCCGCCGTGGCTCCAGTTCCGGGTCACCACCGAGCGGCCGATCGACATGCGGCCCGGAGCGCTGATCGAGTACCGGCTCCGGCTCCACGGCGTTCCGATCCGCTGGCGGACCCGGATCGCGACCTGGGAGCCCGGCGTTCGCTTCGAGGACGTGCAGCTGCGCGGCCCGTACCGCCTGTGGCATCACACACACACGTTCGAGCCCGACGGGGACGGCACGCTGATGCGCGACGTGGTGCGCTACGCGCTCCCCCTGGGGCCGGCGGGCGAGCTGGCGCACTCGCTGTTCGTGCGCCAGGACCTCGAGCGCATCTTCGACTATCGCCGCAATACGGTCGCGGAGATGACGAGGCCCAGGCCGGCCGCGGGATAGCGCGCCTCACCGATGGACACCCCGATCACGGTATTCGACCATGGCCAGGCGCTGGCCTTCACGTTCGCGGACATGATGCGCTACCACGGGCCCGGCTCGCCCGGTGGGGTGGCCCATGCGTTCAAGGTCCTGGAGCGCGCCCTGCCGCTGCTCGCGACGGAGGCGCCGCCCGAGCGCCGTGAGATCACGATCAGGACCGCATTCGGCGGCCCGGGCGCACGCGACGGCTTCGAGCTGGTCACGCGCGCGGTCACCGAGAACCGGTACCTCGTGGATCCGGCGCTGGCCCGGCTCGAACGCGGACGCGCGCTCGAGCGGTTCGTGTTCGAGCTCTCCTACCGGGAGCGCACGGTCACGCTGCTGGTCCGGGAGGGCTACGTGACCGACGAGTTCATCGGCCTCGCCCGCACGCAGGACCGCAGCGAAGCCGAGGAGACCCGCCTGACGGCGCTCAAGCGCGAGATGGCGGCTCGGGTCACCTCGGTGCCGGCCACCGATGTCTACGACGTCGCTCACTGCTTGTGATGGTGGTGCGCACGCGCGGTCAACACACGTGGTGGCCCCATTGCCGTGATCATCGCCGGCAGGCGAGAATCACGCCCGGGTGAGATCAGGCGCTCGTCTTCGGTTGCCCGTGTGGGCGCTTGTGCTTGCGGCGGGTTTCCTGCTCGCGGCCGGGATCAGCGCGTGCGGCTCGAGCTCGGTCAGCAGCGTCGTCTCCCAGGTCACCCACGCGGCGTCGAGCGCCGCCTCCCAGCTGGCCGGTCCCAAGGCGACCTCCACTGGCGGCGATCCCCCGACCACGACCACGACCATCAGCACCAGCTCCACGAGCACGACCACGACGACGGCTCCGGTGACGACCGAGACGAAGACCGTGACCCAGCCCGCCAAGACGGTCACCACCGGAGGCTCGACCACGAACTCCACCTCGGTCAAGGTGCAGGTGACCACGCCTCAGTCCACGACGCCGACGACCGCGACCACGTCCGGTTCCGGGGGCGGCGGGCTGCCGGCCTGGGCCTGGGTGCTGATCGGGATCGGCGTGATCGTCGCCGCTGTTGCGGCCTTTGCGGCCGGCAAGCGCGGCAAGAGGAACCCGCCCGACGATCCTCCCCCCGGCCAGGGTGGCCCTGGAGGCCAACCCGGGTACCCGCCGACGCAGCCCTATCCGCCCGGCCAGCCGGGATACCCGCCCTACCCGCCGGACTCGACACCGCCGCCGCCCGGCCGTCCCCAGCGCTGACGCGGCAGGTCGGCCGACCCTCACCGCATTCACACGGGGCGGTCCACGCTAGATTGGCGGCGTGGCCCAGCGCCCGCGCCTCCGAGATGCCCTGGTCGTGGCGCCGGCCGCCACGGTGCTGTGCCTGTTTGCGGCCGGAGCCGCCGTCGCCGGCGCATCCCACCGCGCTCGTGCCGCCTCGCCGCCCGTCGCCGCCCCGAGCGTGGCTCTCAGCGCCCGGCCGTCACGGCTCCAGCCGGGAGGCGCCGTCGTTCTGAGCGGCCGGGTGAGCGATCCGCTGGGGCGGAGGCTGGTCGACGTGTACGCGAGCGCGTCCCCGTATTCGACCGAGTCGCTGCTCGCGAGCCTCACCGCCGCCGCGGACGGCTCGTTCTCGTTGTCGGCCACTCCTGACCGAAACGCCCGCTACCGCGTGGTGCTTGGCGGCACGAACGCGCAGGCCACCGTCTCGGTCGGCGTCATCGGCACGGCCACCGTGGTGGTGAAGTCGCTGTCGCTGGGGCGAGCCGGAGTGACCATCACCGCATCGCATCCGCGGGACCTGAAGTGGGGTGGGGCGCTGGTGCGCTGGTCCTTCCAGACGGGCTCGCGCGGCGCCTTCATGACTGCGCCGGCGAGCAGAACGCGGGACACGAGGCCGGGCGTCACGACCCTTGGCGCCACCGTCACGCTGCCGGCCGGCCGCTTCAGCTTCCGGGCCTGCTTCACCGCTCGGGGCGACACCGCGCTCGTGGATCCCCACCGTCCGCCGGGATGCTCGGGCCGCGGGTATTCGGGGAGCGGAACCCTGCCGGCGGGCTTCCCGTCGCCGCAGGCGGTCTCCGCCGCGGCCTCGTACCTCGGCGGACGCATCGGACGGACGGCATTTGCCGTCGTCGACAGCGAGGGTCGCGTCTCCGGCCTGCACATCCACTGGACATTCCCCACCGCGAGCGTCGTCAAGGCGATGCTGCTGGTCTCGTACCTGCGGCGCCTGCACGCTCAGGGGCAGCACTTGGTCGACGGCTACAGCAACTCGATCCTGTACCCGATGATCCACGTGTCGGACAACAACGCGGCCACGAGGGTGTGGTCGATCGTCGGCGACGGGGCTCTGTACTCGCTCGCCCGGCGGGCGGGGATGACCGATTTCTCGGTCACCGGGGGCTGGGGCACGGCGCTGCTGAGCCCATTCGACCAGGCTCGCTACTTGTTCAGCATGGACTCGATGATCCCGCCCGAGTTCCGTGGCTACGCGCGATTCCTGCTCTCGACGATCGAGCCCTCCCAGAGCTGGTCGATCCCGGCCGTCGCGCGACCTCATCACTACGCGGTGTTCTTCAAGGACGGCTCGGAGCCGACCGGTCTCGGGCAGCTCGTCCATCAGGTGGCGCGCCTGGAGCGTCCCGACCACACTTTCGCCATGGCCGTGATGACCGACGGCGACCCCTCGATGCAGTACGGCGAGGACACGATCTCCGGCGTCGCGCAGGCGCTCGTCAACGCGCCGTGAGTGTCCCGCGCTACGAAGCCGCCAGCACGTCCCTGGCGGCTTCGCGCGCGCGCGCGACCCCTTCGGCGTCGACGTCGAGATGGGTGACGGCGCGCACCGTCCGCGGCCCGACCGAGCTCATCGCCACCCCGCGCTCGGAGAGCGCCTCCAGGAAGGCGGCCGAGTCGAAGACCTCGAACACGACGATGTTGGTCTCGACCGAGGACGGATCGAGCGCGATCCCCTCCAGCGCGGCCAGGCCCTCGGCCAGCTCTCGAGCCAGCGCATGATCCTCGGCCAGACGGTCGACGTGGTGCTCGAGCGCGTACAGCGCTCCGGCCGCGATGATGCCCGCCTGGCGCATCGCCCCGCCGAGCATCTGCTTGTAGCGCCACGCCTCGTCGATCAGCTCACGGGACCCCGCCAGCACGGCCCCGACGGGCGCGCCCAGCCCCTTGGTGAAGTCGATCCAGGCCGTGTCGAAGCCGGCGGCCCACTGATGCGCGGGCACGCCGGACGCGACGACGGCGTTCAGCAGCCGCGCCCCGTCGAGATGCGCCCGCAGCCCGTGCGCGCGGGCGACCTCGAGCACCTGGCGAACCGACTCGAGCGACCAGATGCGGCCCCCCGCGACGTTGGTCGTCTGTTCGACCGAGATCAGCCGCGCCCGCGGCGCATAGCGGTTGCCGGGAGCCGGGATCGCGGCCTCGAGCGTGGCCGCATCGAAGGTGCCCCGGGGGCCGTCCAGCGCCATCAGCACCGCCCCCGACAGAGCGGCGGGGCCGCCGGCCTCGAAATGCAGCGGATGAGCCGTCCGGTGCAGGTAGATCGCCTCGCCTCCAGGCCGGATGTGCAGCCGGATCGCGATCTCGTTGCACATCGTGCCCGAGGGGAGGAAGACCGCGGCCTCGAAGCCCAGCAGCGCCGCCACCCTCTCGCACAGGGCATTGACCGTCGGGTCGGCGCCGCGCTGCTCGTCGCCCACCTCCGCCGCCGCGATCGCCGCCCGCATGCCGGGCGTGGGCGTCGTCTGCGTGTCGGAGAACAGGTTGACCGGCGGCGGCATCTAAGCCGGAAGCTACAGGCCGGAAGGGTTCAGGGGCAGATCGTGGTCCCGCGGCGCAGGGGCGCGAGCGACGGCGGTTGGGCGTACGGCACCCCTTATGTGATCACGCTCCAGCGCGGCGGCCCCGGCATCACGTACCGCATCTCCCGGCGCTGGCCGCTGTCACCAGGGCGCCAGTACCACGCCTGCGGACGGGACGTGTGCAGCCGCCCGGCACCCTGATCGGCGGACGTCCGGGGCGCTAGCATCGCGGCCGGGAATGAGATGGACCTCCGCGCTCGCTGTCCTCGTCTCGTGCTTGGCGGGTTGCGGATCATCGAGCACGAAGACCGTGTCGTCGTCCTCGCAGACCACGACCGCACCGGCCGCCGGCATCACCGGCCTGGGAGCGACGGATGCCCAGTGGAATGCCGTCCACCTCGCGGCTCCCGGATACCCGCCAAAGACCGCGTATGACCCCAATCCCGATCTACCGCGGGTCCACGGTCACACGGCTGCGGCCTGCACCCGCGTGCGGCATCGAGGGGGCCACGTGACCGGCTACGACTTCCACCTCACCGCCCAGGCTGGTCGCGGCGGCCCAGGCGCTGATTCTTCGTCAGGAGCTCCCGGCCGACCTGCAGCAGCGCTGGTTCGTGCGCCGGCGCACCTGCGCCCAGATGCGCGCCACGAGCGCGACGCTCGGCCAGGCGCTCGGCTCGACGTCGATCGGCGATCCGTCGGGAACACGTCATGCGCATATCCTCCCGCGCCGATGAGATCCGGACTGGAGCACAGCCTGCACGTCCAGTTGCGATGGCGAGACATGGACATGCTCGGCCACCTCAACCAGGCGGTGTACCACGAGATGCTGGAGGAGGGACGCGCCGCGCTGATGACCGAGATCGCCCGGCGCGCCGGGGGCGACCGCGCCCACGGGACCTTCGTCCTTGCGCACGTCGACCTCGACTATCACACGGAGGTGCGCAAGGATCACGGGGAGGTGGAGGTGGTCGTGCGTCTGGCGCATGTCGGGACCTCGAGCATCCGTCTGGACCACGACATCAGGCTGCCCGACGGCAGCCTCGCCGCGTCCGGGAAGACGATCCTGGTCGCGTGGGATCCCGTGGCCCGAGGGAAGCGGGCGCTCACGGACGCCGAGCTCGCTGGGCTGTCCGGGACGGAGCCTGCAGGTCGAGCCTGACCGCGGGCAGCGCCATCCGATCCGCGAGCTGCCTATCCTGGTCCACCCATGGATTCCGCCGTCGACCGCGTGGCCCGCTTCATGTCCTCGCTCGAGAGCGAGGTGCGCGAGGTCGCGCCCGGCGAGTGGGGCCTCACGCTCGACGCCGCCGGATACCTACTGGACGTGGGCGTGGCCATCCGGGGGCCGCTGCTGCGAGCCCAGGCCGCCGTGCTGCCCACCGGTGTGATCGATCCGCACCAGCTCCTGTACTGGAATCGCCAGGCGCCACTCGTGTGCTTTGCCGAGAACCAGGCCGGTGAGGTGTTCGTGTGCGGGGAGCTCCCGCTGGAGTCGCTGGATACCGAGACGCTCGACCGCTTTCTCGGGCTGCTGCTCACGAGCGCCATCCGGGCCCGGGAGTTCGCGATTCAGAACGCCTGAGGGGTCAGCGGAGGCTGTATGCGCAATCCTCGATCGCGTCCTCCGCTGGCCGCGTAATCCGGCCCAGCGTCGTGCGCGCCTTCTCGCTGGAGAACCATGACTCCTTTCCCACGTGCCCTGGCGTCGCGGCCGCGAGATCGTCACTCGGAACGGCACCGAGCAGGAGTGCTCGCTGGAGGAGTTTCCTGGACGGCCTGCGCGCGGCGAAACCCCCGATCCACAGCTCGCATGTTGCCGTCTGAGCGAGCCCGGCCGCTCGTGCTACTCAGGGCGCGGCGGGGGAGCCCGTCGCGGCGGGGGCACCAGTATCAAGTCCGCCGATCGATGTCCTCACCGGGTGATCGACGACGATCACGCGGAACGGTCGAAGCACGCGGACGAGCGGCGGCGTGGCTCCGGGTACCACGGCCGCCTGTCCGGCCTGCATGTGGCTCGCGCTCCCGGCGATCGTGATTTCGAGCTCGCCCTCGCAGATGCCAGAACTCTTCCTCCCCGTGCTGGTGCTCGTGCACGGCGGCGCCCGCAGCAATGGAGTAGTGCCGGACGTCATGTTCGGCGAGCGGAAGAACTGCCCGCGCCATCCTGGACGTGGCTCCAGCACCGGTAGCTCATCGACGTCGACGAATGGCATCGTCACATCGTGGCAGACCGGTTGCGCCCTCTGCTTCGGCGTGAGGTGGTCAGGGCTCGGCGCGCAGGGTCGCGATCCCGGGCACGCCGCCGAGCGAGGCGAGTCGCTGCAGCGATTCCGGCCGCTGCTCGAGGTAGGCGTCGAGGAACGCGATGGTCGTCGCCTCGACGACCCTGAGCTGCGGCTGCTGATCTGAGTACGGGGGGAGATGACCGGCACCGAGGAGGCTGAGGAGGTACTTCGGCCGGGAGGCGGCGTCCAAGAACGCACTGGTGTTGCTGGGGAGATTGAGCGTGTCGGCGGTTCCCTGCGCCGCGAGCAACGGCGGGCTGCCGGCGGGGAACGAGAGGCCACCCAGGCCTGGCATCTCGGCGCCCGACAGAATCACGGCAGCGCCCACTCGCGGATCGCGCTCCTGGCTGTCGTAGGCGACCGCGAGCGCGGTTTCGCCTCCGTCTGACTGGCCGGCGACCGCGATGTGCTGGGGATCGATGAGTCCCGCCAGGGGGCCCGACGCCGCTGCGTTCGCTCGCAGCAGACGCGAGATGACGAAGCGCATATCAGCCGGCTGGTTGATCACGTCAGATCGATCGGGGCCGCCGGGAGCGTTTGCGTTCTCCACCGGGAACACGGGAGCGGCGACCACATAGCCTGCCCGCGCCCAGCTGTCCAACAGCCGCGCGTACTGGGCCGGGGTGACCGCGAACCCGTGGCCGAACACCACGAGTGGGAACGGCCCGTCGCTCCGGGCCGCCGGCGCGCCCCGGCGATCGATGCCCCTCGCGGATCCGTGGGCCGGATAGCGGACGTAGGTGACGAGCGTGCGGGGCACGGTGGTGCCGTCCGGGAGGCTGATCGAGCGGGTCCTGTCCACCAGCACTATCGTGCGCAGCCCGACGGCGAACGACGACGGCGTCCGGCCGGCGCCCACGCGCGCCCCGACGACCAGCGCTGCCATCGCTGCGACGAGCACGACACACGCGAGGGCCACCAGACGCCGCCGCCGGACGGGCTCCCGGCGCCTGGCGCGCTCGCGCTCCGTGACGTTCGCCATCGCACGATTCTCACGAACGATGAGGCGGAGCCCCTGTCCGGAGGCCGAGCGCCCTGCCCTCCGCGTCCGATCACCGGACTGGCGATCGGCTAGCGCACCGCCCCGCGGGGACGCTCGCGCGCCGCGAGCGCCAGGCGGTTGGCCGTGTCGGCGATGAACGCCCGCAGCCTCCATTGGATCACCGGCCCGAGCGGCCAGCGGGCCTGGAAGCGCAAGCGCCAGGTGATTCACGGAAACGGTCCGTCATCGAACTACGACACGTATCTCGACAGCGCGAAGACCGCTCAGGACGCCGCGGACGGAGCGGCGTGGCTCGGGGGGCGCCAGTGCTGCTCGTGGCGGTTGGCGATGATGGCGTTGGTCTGGGGTCTGGGCGGTCAGCCGGCGGGCTGCCGCCGAGCTTGGTTCGGCCCTGCCTAACTGGCTACCGGCCCGCAGTCTTGTGCGCGACGGGCTTGCAGGTCGTCGTGCCGGCGTCGTAGACGCTGCCGTCGAGCTTGACGTACTCGTAGCTGGCCTTGCCCCTGGTCAGCGAGAGCCTCAGCGCGCCGTAGTAGCTGAGGTCGAACTTGTCGCTGTTGCTCGGAGGAACGAGGTAGCGCTCGAGTCCAGGGAAGTTGGTGTCGAAGATCTGACCTGGTTGGTCGAGATAGTCGAGCGTGATCCCGCCGGTACCGACGACGAACGACTGCGCGCCGCGAACGAGGTGCTTGTTGATGTTGGTGTCGTACGAGACGGTCGTGGGGTAGTAGTCGGGGATCTTCGACGGGTCGAGGCGGAAGTACTCGTGCTCGTGGCCCTGGACGTAGAGGTCGACGCGACCTGCGAGGTCCTGCCAGATCGGCTGCAGATCGTTGTTTTGCTCGTCGCGGCCACCGGCGCTGTAACGGGGTCGGTGCATGATCGCGACGTAACACGTGCCGGTGTGCGTTGCGAGCTCGTGGTGGAGGAAGCCGAGCACATCCTGGACGGTCGGGTGGGGCGGGTCTGGCGCTACAGGCGCCGAGTCCGGGGGGATGAACGAGGACGTGAGCCCGAGCAGCCGCCAGCCGTTGCCGAGGTCGGCGGCGTACAGGTTGCTGCGCATGCCGTCGATCTTGTGTCCGACGACCGCGGGACGGTGGTGCTCCCAGTAGTGGTCGTAGGGCTCGAGCGGTCTGTCGGACTTGAGCTCGTGGTTGCCGGGAGTCGGGTAGGTCTGGTTTGCGAAGCGCCCGTACGTCGGGTCGTAGAGCTCGTTGTAGACCTTGTCGGTCGGCGCCTTGTAGACGTCGCCGAGCCACAGGAGGTCGTTGAACGGCTCCTGCTCGTGGAGGAAGTCAGTGACCTCCTTGGTGCGAGTACCAGGGTAAGGGTTCGGGCCATCGCCGACCGCCCACACCGTCACCGGTGCTGCAGCTGCCGACGTGCCGGCGCCGGCGGCCAGTCCGCCGATGCACACAAGTGCCGCTGAGGTAACCGTCAGCGCGTTGCCGCGAAACCTCGCAAGGCCGCGGCGGGCGCACCGGGACGCGAATGGTTGGGACTGCGATGACTGGCTCATCGGCGCTTCTTCCTCGCGAGTCGGGGAGAAATTCGCTTCTTGGACACGCCGGGCAAGCTCGCCCGTCGCGGCAGAGCACAGCGGCCCGACCGCAAGTTATAACCAACTGCGCCCAGTCCTGTGAAGGTCCCGCCCCGGCGCAACCAAGGACGTGACGATGCCGCCCACGACCCGCCTCGTGCTGCGGCCTGGTCTGGACCCCCGCGCGGCGAAGGGCCCGGACGAGCCCCGCCTCATCCGCGACCGCGCTCGCGCACGCCCGGACCGCTCCCCGCTGGGCGTTCACGCAAGCGCTTCAGGCGCCATCATATGGAGTTCATGCTGGCGAGCGAGCGGCGCGAGCAGCACAGACAAGCCGCATGGACTCGGTCCGTGGTCTGGACCGGTGCGCTCGTGCTCGCCGTCGTGTTGTGGGGCGGCTACTCGGGACGCTGGTCCTGGACCGGCATCAACGGGCGCACGGCCACGCTTTGGGACTGGCTCCACCTGCTCCTGCTGCCGGCTGCTCTTGCCCTCCTGCCACCGTGGTTGAGCCGCCGTACGCAGCTCACCGGGCGCCACAAGGCACTGGTCGTGGCCGCCATCGATGGCGGGACGGGCGCCGGTCAGGGTCAGCCGGCCCCAGGCTCGTGACCGTCCCTCATGCGGACTTGGCGGTCCGGCTCCGCCCCCGCTCCCACGGGGACCAGATCGTCGGCGTCGTCGACGGCGTGCTGGAGGTTCGAGTGTCGGCGCCGCCGGTGGACGAACGTGCGAATCGCGCGCTCTGCCGCCTGATCGCCAAGGCGGCCGGGATGCCGGCGTCGAGGGTGACGATCCAGCGAGGCGCCCGCTCGCGCGAGAAGCTCGTGCGAGTCGAGGGCTTGGACCGCGCCGCGCTCGAGCGCCGGCTCGGGTTGGGGCCTGCGCCGCGCGGATAACCTGAGCGCCAGGCTGAACGTCGTGCGCAAGGACTGCGGCGTGGGGATGCCACGCCGGGCCTGATGGCGGGGCGAGCGCTCGTCACCGCACTGACAGGGAAGTATTCGCCGTCAGCGTCGGTCCGTCTCTGCCTGGACGAGAGCCGTCGCGTCAGCCGTGACGAGCTTGACCGCCAGCTCCCGAGTGACCGAGGCAAGCCGGAGTCCACGACGCGCCCCAGGCGGGCTCGACCGCCGGGGCGAGGCACGGATAACGATCCTCTGCAGGCGGTTCGACCGCCGGTGTATTCGAGCAGCTGACCGGTCGTCGGTGGGGCACTCGGGGCAAGGTTCAGTGTCCGTTCCATGAGGATCGGAAGCGCGCTCCGCGCGTCGGTCACGTTGACGACAAACCCGACATGACTGTCGCCTCGGACGCCACCGCCACCCCCGAAGCAACGTTGGCGACAGGCCGCCGCGAGCTACAGATAACGCGCCCAGGGGGGCGGCGCGCCGGACGGCAGCCGCCCCCTGCCTCCGGGGGCGCCGCCGCCGGGCGATCAGCCCAGGTAGACCCGGGCCAGCGACTCGGCTACGCAGACCGGCTTGTCGCCACCCTCGCGCTCGAATGTCAGCTCGGTGGTGATCTGCGCGCCGCCAGGCAGTTCCTCGACCGCCGCCAGCTTGGCGCGCATGCGGACGTTTCCGCCCACCGGCATCGGGGCGGGGAACCGGACCCGGTTGAGCCCGTAGTTCAGCCCGAAGGCGAACCCCTCGAAGGTGAACATGTCGTAGGAGAAGCGCGGCCCCAGCGAGAGCACGTAGTAGCCGTGGGCGATCGTCCCCCCGAACGGCGTCTCCTTCGCCCGTTCCACATCGATGTGGATCCATTGGTCGTCGCCCGTCACCTCGGCGAATTGGTCGATCTTCTCCTGCGTGACGGTGTGCCAGTCACTGACGCCGAGCTCCTGGCCCACGCAGGACTTGACCTGTTCGAGGCCGGTAAGGGTTAGCATGATCCGTTCTCTCCTTGCTCGTCGTAATCGCGTGAGGTCGCGCGCGCAGTCTCGCATCGACTTGGTCGTGGCGTCTGGCTGTGCGCGGCGACCGCGAGCAGGGGTTGCTTCGCCTCGGCGCCCGCGGAGCCTGCGGTCGACCGGCTGATCGTGGTCCGCGGTGGCCACTCAGCCGCCTTCGAGGCGGTGTGCGAGGCGCTGGCCGAGCGGATTGGCGCCGAGCGCCAGATCGTCGCCGGCCGCGGCCACACGATCCCGAGCGTTGGCGGGCGGGCCAACTCGTGCGTGCGCGAGTTCTTTGACCGCCGAAGTGTCGGCTGCCGACTGCGGCCGCGAGCCGCGCTCGAAAGCGAGCAGGCGTACTTGCGGTGGCGACCGCTAGACCGTCTGGGCCGGCGGCACCGGTGCCGGGCCGCCCAGCTCCGTGAACTCAGGCGCGGTGTACGCCTCACCGGGGACACCGCCGAGCGCGAGGATCCGCGCGCCCGCCTCGCCCGCGCTGATCTTCCGCTTGGTGGCAGGACCGACCCGGATCGCAGTCCACGGCTCGGCGTGCACCGATTCACCGTCGATGTCGAAGTCGGCCGATCCCTCCATCACGATGTAGACCTCCTCCTGGCCACTCGCGCCATGGTCGTGGTTGGGATAGAAATCGCCGCCGTTCGGAGGGAAGTTCATGACCTGCATCCCGAACGACGTGACTCCGAGCGAGGCCCGTGCCCGCAGGAAGAAACCGCCGAAGATCGGCTCCATCTCGTCAAATCGCTTCACCGTGTAGTCGGCCATGTGGAGCTCTCCTGATTGGTGGGTGGGTCTGACCGGAGTGTTCGTGTGAGCACGGCAGGCGATGAGGCATGGCGCTGGCGTTCGCGTACAGGCCGGGATTGAAGTTCACGATCTCGTCTCGGCCCGAGACGCCACGGCTTTTCAGTCAGAGCCAGAGCCGCAGCACTTCTTGTACTTGCGGCCGCTCCCGCACGGACACGGAGCGTTGCGTCCCACCTTGGTTACCAGCCTCGGACGAATCGAAGGCCTCGCAGCGTCGAGCGCCCCGACGATCTCTGTCAACCGGTCGAGCGGGAACCCTTCACCTTCAAAGGTGGCAGTTGCCGTGTCGCGCACGACGGCGCGGTCGCCGGCGTCCTCCAGGGCGATCGTCCGTCGGACGCTCACGCCGGAGTTCGAACGGTTGATTCGCTTGGCCTCGGCTGCGAGCGCCTCGGCCTCCTCGTCACGTCCGGTCTCTCGATACAGCAGCACGAGCCGGTCGGCGATGTCCTCCCGGCTCCTGACGCCGGGCGTCGAATAGCCGCGGCGAAGCAGCTCCTCGGCCCGGCTGTGGTCCTTGGGCCGGTTGTTCGTGAAGAAGTGGAGGTCGGCCCAGCCGATCCAGCCCCACCCCCAGCGAGGGTCGGCCGCGAGCCACTGCTCGAACAGCGCCTCGCCCTTGTCGGTCTCGCCGAGCTCGAAGTACGACTCGGCCACCGCTCGCCGGCGGTTTTCGACCATCAGCTCGTCCGCGTCTGGGAACCGCCGCAGCGCCTCCTCGCACACCACGATCCTTGCTCGCAGGAGCTCTGGATCCTCGCGCCCGGCGTTCCACAGCGCGTCCTCCAGGTCCTGGCTCCAGTTGAACAGCGACTGGTACATCGAGAAGCGGTCGTCGAATTCCCGGATCGAGTCGATCCCGGTCAGCTCGCAGAGACGCACGACATCGGACCACGCGTCGAGCCAGATCGTGGCCGCAGTAGTCGCCTCCCGGCGCTCGAGCGCGTCGTAGCCCGCCTGGATCTTGTCGCCGAGGAACTCGACGCACACCCGCTCGGGCCACCACCGCCGCCAAAGCTCGAGCAGGCACAGCCACATCCAGTCCTCCTGCGGCCGCCCTTTCGTCGTCCCGACACCGCAGCGGTCGAGCAGCGGGCGCGCGACCTCCTCGGCCGACAGCGCCCCCTCGCACAGCCGCTCGAGCTCGGCGCGGTCCACCTCCAGGCCGAACCCGTGCAGCTTCTCCAAGAGCTGCTCGTCGCTCAGCTTGGCGGCGTCCGAGTGCGTGGGCCAGTCGATCATCGCGTCGCGATCGTACTGGCCCGGCCAGCGCGACTCCGGGTGCGAGGAGGTCCCCAGTTTCGGTTTCAGAAGACGCGTGCACCAGCGTCGAAGGTGGCTGCACCGCTCCCTGGAGTCGCTGCCTGCTCGGGGAACGACTCTGTCCGACACCCCGGTTGGGGCTCCCCCGGGGCCGCGGAACGCAAAAAGCCTGCGACGCACGGCACAGCCGACAACGAGCAAGCAGTCGCTCTGCGATGCCGTCGGTGTCGGGCGTGGCCTGCCTACCACCTCGACCGGCACCGGACCGCGAATGACCGCGCCGTCGAGGCGCTGCTCGCCAGCGTCAGGGAGCCGTGCACGGCGCAGCAGCTTGCGTGCGGGCTGGGCTGGACGCTCAACCGAACGATCGGCGCCCTGCAACGACTGGAAGCGAACCTCGCGAACACCGGCCAGATCCTGACACGGCTCGGACACCACAGCTACCTACTCGGACCGCGACCTCGGCTCGTCGATGACCGCCAGATCGCCCGCTGCCTGCGGCACGACCACAAGCCGCTCGACGTCACCGCTGCCACGGTGCTGCACCGCGTGCTCACCCGCCCGCGGGAAGAGCGCGCCCGCGACGCTCTCCGCAGCCCGCCGAGCACGCGGCGGCTGAACGGCTGATCGCGGGTGGTGGTGTGGTGCGCCGGCGGCGGGCGAATGTGCCGGGCGGGCGGAGCGAGAGCTCGCGCAGCGGCACTCGGGCGGGGAGTTGCCGCGGGACGCGCGCCGGCCCTCGCCGGCGGCGACGTGCATGTCGAGACCGTCGTCCGCGGGCAGCTCGCGACTGTCAGCGGAGGGCTCGCACCACGTCGCACGATCCTTTCTCGAGTTGAGTCGGCGGGTATCTACACGCTACGTGCTGTTTCGTGTACCATCGCCTCTATGGAGCGACTGAACATCACGCTAGACGACGAGCAGGCAGAAAAGCTCGCGCGCCTCGCCGAGCGCATGCATGTCCAGCCTGGAACGATCGCGCGCTCGTTGCTCTCCAGCGCGCTCGACGACGCGGACCCAGACGCGCGCAACGTTGTGGAGCTGCTGGACGGAATCCCCAGCGCGTACGAGCGCGCGGAACTTGGTCTCATGCAGGCGAGGGCCGGTGAGACCATCTCGCTGAACGAGCTGTAGTCCGTGGCTCGTGTCGAGCTCGCGGTCGCGGCTGTCGAAGACCTCGAAGGCCTCATCCGCACGCACTGTTTGGCCGCCGACACTCGCGCTCGGGTCGCGCGGTCGCTGCGTGGACTGGAGCACTTCCCGCTCATGGGGCCGGCGCTGAGTGGACGCTGGGAAGGCTTCCGTTTCCTCTTGGGACCGTGGCGGTGGCTACTGCTCGTGTACGTGCTCATCGAGTCCGAGGATCGAGTCGTCGTCGTCACCATCCAGGACGCACGCTCATCGAGCGCCGCCACGACTACCCGCCGATAAGCGTCAGCCAGCTCACCACCGGGGTACGGTCCAACTGATGAGGCGAACCGTTACTGGAGGCGCAAATTTGGGTTCGGGCGCTTGACGCCCTGGTTTGCGACGCGTCTTTCCAGTTGGCTCGCCGCCGGCGCTGGGTTCTCGCGCGGGTACCCGGTGGAAAGGGCGTTCTACCGGGTCCTGTCCGATGGGCCTGGGAAAACTAGGATCACCGAGCGCCCAAGTCGGCATAACCGGACGGTCGGGATAAAAGCAGGGCGCGCCGTCAGAGCCGCCCGCAGCCATGATCCGAGTCGAAACCAGGGGCATTGAACCCGCCGCCGATTGCGGCTACGAGGCGGTCAGA
>JADGPN010000218.1 GCA_017882465.1 Solirubrobacteraceae bacterium | reverse complement strand
TACGACGGGAGTCCGGTTCTTCTGGTTGACAGCCCCGTTCGCCATCGCCGTCCCCTCGGCCGTGTTCAACGACCGCAGGAGGGTTTCAGATGGAGGACAAGACGCAGGCAGGAGGCGGGCAGGACAGGGAGCCGGAGCGGGTCGAGCAGCCGATCACCGACGAGCAGCTCGAGGTCGCGTTCGTGGAGCTGTCGGCCCGGGTCGCCCGGGACGTGGCGGCGATCTTCAGGGCCAAGCGCCTGCTGATCCCCGCCGATGAGCTGCGCGAGGCGGTGCAGTACGCGTTCGGGGAGGCCGCGATCCGCCGCCCCGGGCATCCGCGACCGCGGGCGTGGCTGACCACCGTCGCGTACCGCTACGCGCTCACCTCGCGGCTCAAGCAACGCCGCGAGATCCAGGCAGCCACCGTGCTCGCGCTGCTCGGCGACGACGCGATCCACCACGGCCGCCCAGCCGACCCGCAGCTGGCGGTCGAGGTGCTCGAGCTGCTGGAAGCGATCGCGCGCCTGCCCGAACGCCAGCGCCAGGCGGTCGCGCTTGCCGCCAGCGGGCACACCCGCGCCGAGATCGCGGCCCGGCTCGGGGGTCAGCACCGACATGGTCAAACACGCGATCGGCGAGGGCCGCAAAACCCTCCGCTCCCATTTCCGGCGCTGAAGCAAAGGAGGAAGACAAGACCACAGGGGCGGCCCGGGCCCGGGCCGCCCCGGACAATCATGCTTGCGAGTCAAAGGAGAACCCTGCAATGGCGCTCATCCAGCACGCGAACCTCAAGCCGTGGGCGGCGATCACCGGCCCGAGGCGAGCGATCCTGCACCCCGACCTGGAGCACCGCAACGACGAGGACCCAGACAAGCGATGGGTGCTCGCCAAGTCCGTGCACGCCCTACACGTATGGGAACCTGACCTGCCGCTCGGCCAGGATCCCGACGCGCGCTACACCGATGCTGATGCGGAGGCTTACGCCCGCCGCGCGCTCATGCCCGCGACGGAGTTTCGCGCCGGCGCTCACCTCCCAGACGATCAACTCGCCGCCTGCTTACGCGTGCCGGCCGAGAAGATCGCCGACCGCCGAGCGGAGCTCACCGCCGCGCCGGACCGGCCGCGGTCCGGGCGGCTGTGCGCAGAGCTCGAGCCGGGCCCCGGGCGACACGTCGCACAGCCCTCCAACGGACGCAAGCACCGCCAGCGCACACGACGCACCGCACGACGCTAAAGACGTGCGGTACGAACGCGTCATCCCCTGGCGCCGTCGGGACCCCAACGCGCGACGCGCCTCTGTCGCTTGGCATTCCTGCCGTGGCGTGCGCATCAACGGCTACCCCCCACCCCCCGGTCCTCTTGCGCCAACGCGGGTACTACCTCGACCGGCGGCTTCTACGCCAACGCAAAGGCGAGCTCGCCGACTAGCCGACGGTCGGCCAGTCCAGACGCGCCGCCAGCTCGGCCGGGGCGAGCTCGATCAAACGGCTGCGCTCAATCCGCCCATACTTGCCGTCCTCAAGCGCCAGCCAATCCACCGTCCGGTCCAGCGGGTCGACGATCAGCAACTCGTCCACCTGGTGGGCGGCGTAGAACGCGAGCTTGCTCCACGTCTCATCGCGCGGCGAGACGATCTCCAGAACCAACGCAGCCGTGCGATGCCACACACCGAACTCCCGGCCGCGGAACAATCCGCCATCAGGCGCGCGGTAATCCGTCTCGCTGCCGAGATTGAACCCCCCGATGCCAGGAACGAGCCCCGCGGCACGCGCGAGCGGGCCCAACACCTCCGCGAGCTGCTGTTGGACGTACAAATGCGCTCCAGAGGGCTCGGGAGTCATGTGCAGCACACCCTCCCACACCTCATCGTGCCGGTCCGCGCCCGCACGACGCCGCCGCTCACGAAGAGCCTGCAGCTCCGGCGGATCACCCAACACCAACGTCGCCATATCTAACGAAAGCGTACCGACCCCCCCCGGGAATCCGAAGAGCTCGCGTAGCCACGCTCTCCTCGCCGGTCCTGCCCGTACCACGGTCGGCCGCCGGCCGGGCAACCGGATGACCGCCCGTGGTCAGGGCGGGAGTCAGTGCGGCCGTGAGGCGGCTGGGGCGAGTACGCGGGAGCACAGTCGCTCGCTGGGGTGCTAGGGTACATGCTAGGAAAGACGCTATGCCGCTCGCTAGGGTGCTAGGGTGGAGGCTAGGCAAGTAGCGAGGGCGCGAACGACGGAGGAAGACCGATGGCAGAGTCGAAACAGACCGGGATGAGCCGAGTCATCGCGATCGCCAACCAAAAGGGCGGAGCCGGGAAGACGACCGTCGCGGTCAACCTCGCCGTCGCGATCGGCGAGACCGGACAGCGTACGTTGCTGGTCGACGTCGACCCCCAGGCCGACGCCACCACCATGCTCGGCATCGACCCGGCCCAGCACAAGCACACCATCTACGACGTCTTCACCGGCGGCTGCGAGGTCCCGGGCGCCACCGCCCGCCAGGCCGCGCCCGGCGTCGACCTGCTGATCGGCACCGAGCGAATGTCCGACGTCGAGGTCACGCTCGCCGGGCAGATGATGCGCGAGCGCTACCTCGCCGACGCACTCGCCGAGCAGATCGCCGACTACGACGTTGTGCTCATCGACTGCCCGCCCAACCTCGGGCTGCTCACCATCAACGCCCTGGTCGCCGCCCACGAGGTGCTGGTCGTGCTCTCGATGATCGACCGCAACGCCTACAAGGGCGCGATGGCGCTGCTGCAGACCACCAGCGAGCTACGCCGCAAGGGAGTCGACACGACGCTGGCGGGAATCCTGCGCAACAACGTCGATCGCAGCCGCCAGACCTACCGCGCGCTCAACGACGCGCTGGCCGCTCATCCCGAGCTGCCGCTCCTGCACGCCGAGGTCCCGATGCGCGCCGAGTTTCAGAACGCGCTCACCGCCGGCCAGCCGCTGCTGGTGCGCAACCCCGACCACATCGGCGCCCAAGCGCTGCGCGACGCCGCCGCCGAGCTCTTTGATCCGCCCACCGCCCAGCGCAAGGCCGCCTGATGGCCCGCCTCACCCTCGACACCACCGGCATCAAGAGCCCGCTCGACATCGGCGCCCCCGCTGCGCCGGACGCCGCGACGCCCAGCCGCGACACGCCGACCGGCGGCGAGGCGGGGGAGAGGCGCGCACCCCGCCGCGCACCGCGGCCCCGGTCGAGCACCCGCGCCAAGCCCCCGCCCGCGCCGCCGCCGCCGTTCTACGGCGCCGGCCGGCCGATCCAGACCTCGCTGGCGCTCGACCCCGAACTCGCCCGCCAGCTCGACGAGCTCGCCCGCCCCGCCGCCGTCACGTTCTCGGCCCTGCTCGTCGCCACCCTGCACCGCGGGCTGCCGACCAGCGGGGAGCAGGCCCTGCGCGCCGCCGTTACCGAGCGTGCCGACCGCCCGCGCGGCGCGCGGGTGGAGCGCAACATCCGCCTGCCCGAGCAGCTGCGCGTCCGCCTGGACCAGCTGACCGAGAACGTCCGCGACGCCACCCGGCGCGCGACCCGCTCCGACCTCGCCAACGCCGCGCTGCGCGTCGCGCTGCCCGCCGACGCCGAACACGCCGCCACGCTGGTCACCCAGCATCACCGCCGGCTCGAATTGCTCCCGCTCGCCGCCTGACCGGCGGGTCGCCGCCAAGCCGATCAGGCCGCGAGCGTCAGCTGCTGGGCCGGCACGAACGCCGGCTGGGACACCGGCGGGTCCGGAGGAGGGGTGCGGATGATCCGCAGAAAGCTGTCGCGGCCCCGGCCACCATGCGCCTCAAAGGCGACAAAAGACTTATCGGCCGCGCACACCCGCTCGCCCGCCTCATTGAACGTCCGCCGGCGCGCGGCATCGGTCGAGGCCCGCACGCCCAGCGCATGGCAGTGCTCGAGCGTCAGCGGGATCTCCACCATCTCCAACTCGCCACCGCGCTCCAGCACCGGCCGATAGGGGACGCGAGGCGAGGTAAACACCATCCACAGCGCCAGCGCGACGCCCCGCAGCTGCTGGGCCTTGGTCCAGTCAAAGCGGCGCAGATCGGCCTCGGCCAGGCGCTGGGTGTAGTCGGGATGCAGCCGCCAGCTAATCGTCCCGCGGCGCTTGGCGCCGAGCGCCTCGCCGAACTCGCTGCGCGCCATGTCGTGCCGGCCGGCCTGGTCAAAGGCCTTGAGGATCGTCTCATCGACATAGAGGTTGATGAGCAGGCTGGTGTCCGACACGCCGCGCGCCGGACGCTGGTTGACCATGTCATAACCCGGCACCGTAAAACTCGCCTGGCGCAGATCAAATAGCGCCCGCAGCAGCTTCTTGGTGTTCGATCCGCCGCGGGCGCGATCCTCGCCCCACACAATGCGGCTCAGCTCACCGACCGTCGTCTTGCCGCGCCCCTCCGCCGGCATCCCGTGCGCCACGTGGAGCGTGATCAGCGCCATCAATGCTTTGAAATGCAGCTCGCCGAGCTGGGCGCCGACCACCCGGGCAGTCGAGCTCAACAGCTCCCGCGCATCGATTACCAGCAGACCGCTCGGGCCGCTGCCAAACAACTGGGTGGCCGCCGAGGCGACATCGTCGTCCATCCACCCCTCCACCGGCCCGCGCGGGCCCAGCGGAACCAGGGAACGCTGCCGGACGACCACCTCAGCCATGTCGGCAGTCTCATCGCCGGACCGGATGGAATCGGCATCCTGAGGGCCATCGTGAGCAAACAGCCACCCCAATGTGAGCAAAGAGCCACCCCCGGCCGACGCGTGAGCAGACGGCCACCCTCGCACGACGCCCGCTCGGTGAGCAAACGGCCACCCCTCACCGCCCCGGGTTCGACGGTCGCGCCCGCCGCGCGATCGTGAGCAAGCGGCCACCCTGAACGGGCGGCAGGGGCCCCGAGAGCCGGCGCCGGCGGCGCTCAACAGGCGCCGACCGGCGAGCGCAGCAGTCGATCGCGAGCAGACAGCCACCCTGCAGGCACCGCGGACCCGGGCGCCCGGGGATTCAGATGACTCGGCTAGCGCCGCATCGTGAGCAAACGGCCACCCTCACCAACCAGGAGGCCTCCCAGCCGGCGCCGCCAGGAGGCGCGCGGAACGGGAGGAAGAGGCCGGATCGTGAGCAAGCGGCCACCCCCTCGCCGTAGACGGAGCTCGGGCGATCGCCACGCCGGCGCTCGTCCGGGGCGAAGCGCCGGCGCGGCAGGCGGCCATGCGTGAGCAAGCGGCCACCCCTCCCCGCGGCCGCGCACAGGCCACGAGCCGACGCGCGGCGCCCAGCGTCGAGCCGGATCGGCCAGCGGCGTCCGGCCCACGGCCCGCATCGTGAGCCAACGGCCACCCTCGCGGACGAGCTCGCCAACAGCCGAGACCCCCCGCGCCGTTTGAGCCGGCGGCCACCCTCCCGGCCGCTGCTTACGGCGAGCGATCAGCCACCCCTCGGTGAGCCGCCAGCCACCCCTCGGTGAGCCGGCGGCCACTCTTTTTTCCCTGCAAATGAACTGCTTTGGTCGACGATATGTCGACCGCCGCGCCAACCAGTCCCGCCCGTGGGAGGCGCGGCGACCCGCCGCGCGCGCGAGGCCTCCGGCGCGTCCGCGCTGCGGCGCCATACCCGCCCACGCCTGCGACACCGCTTCCCGCGCCCGTCGACGCCGTCCATCTGCTGGCGCTGCTGACGCGCGTGCGCGCCGAGCGGGTCGCGGCCGCCGAGCTGGCGTCCGGCCGGTTGTATGACGTGCGCGCCTTCAAATGCTGCTACGCGGAGCTCGGCTACCTGCGGCGTTTGGCGGCGGCGGGGAGGGCGGGGGGGACGGTGGTGACGAGCATGCGCCAGTTGGTGGCTGGGTTGGCGGCGCTGCACCCGGCGTGGCGCATGGATGGGGGGGAGGGGTTCGAGGATCGCGATCGACATCAGAGCGCGGTCCGCCGGCGCCTGGATGCCCTGCAGGCGATCGGGCTCCTGCGCTGGCGGATCGGAACCGATCTGGATGGGGAGGAGCGCCGGACCGAGCTTGAGCTGCGCCCAGCCCCCGACGCAGGCGCCGAGGAGCTGCAGGCCGCGGCCCGCCATCTCGAGCGCTGGCAGGCCCGCTACGGGCTCGCGTTGAACACCGGGTCCAACACCGGGATTCGCAACGCTGCGGGCCGCGGGCGGCCGCTCAGCGCCTCAGAGCGCCAGCGCCGCGGCTGTCAGCGGGTGGCGCGTGCCGCGGCGGCCAGCCGGCAGCAGTGTCGTGGCGGTTCTCAATCAAATTCGACACCCCCCTTCGGGGCTCCGGCTACGCCGGAGAACAACCTTCCGGTCAACGCTAACGCTTCAGAACTGCGAGACGCTTGTCAGAGAACAGGCGTGACGCGCGCGAGCGCACCCGCAGCTTCAAGCCTGAGCGCCGCGCTCGATGAGGTAGAAACAGCGGGCAGCGAGGAGGGGGAGGGGCGGTTGGCCGAGAGGGGGTCGGCGGCTGTTGAGGGTGCTGTGGGCGCGGGTGCGGCGGCTGGGGGCGACGGGTGGGATCCGGAGGCGATCGTGGCCCGGGTCAGGGAGCGCGAGCTGCAGCGCCGTCCGGTGCTCGAGGCGATCGCTGGGCAGGCGCGCGAGCGGGCAGCGCAGCTGGCCGGCTGGGGCCTTGAGCGGTCGTGGCCGTGCTCGCGGCTGCGTGAGGCGTGGGTCGTGGCCCGCAACGGACCGACCGCCGCCGCGAACTCCGGGCCGGCCGGCGCCGGGCCGCTGTACCCCGACGACTACGCCCGGTTACGGCGCGCCGTCGCCCGCTATCAGCGCAACCACACGGCCGCGCCCGACGGTTATCCGGCCGGCGGGCTGGCGGCGCTGCTGCACCTCGGGGCGCTTGCTGGCGCTGGCGAGCTGCCCGGCGGACCGCGCACCTTGCGTTACGCCGTCGGCGCGCTCGATCAGCTCTCCCGCCGGATGCGCGCGATCGCGACCGCC
>JADGPN010000041.1 GCA_017882465.1 Solirubrobacteraceae bacterium | reverse complement strand
CTTCGATCCGGTCGAGTCGGGAATGCCTGATCCGGCGAAGGCGCTGTTCATGCGCAGCGGGGACAAGCTGGTCGTGACCCTGCACGACACCGCCCACGGCCTCGAGACGACGGTCCAGGACCTGACGACGCACCAGACCGGTTCGATGACCACGAGTGCCGCGAACGGCTTCGCGCAGATCAAGTACGCGCCGCATGGTGACGAGTGCACGGCGCTGCCGTACGACTTCCATCCGATGTACTCGTCGGCCTCGCCGAAGACCCGCGTCCCGTGGGCGGCGCACTCCTACAACATCGCGTTCGCCGACGAGATCGGCCACTTCGACTGGTGTAGCTCGGTGGACGTGCTCAGCTTCTCGTGCAAGGGGCTCGAGGGCCAGCCGGGCATCGACCAGGAGCCGGCGGACGCCGACGACCAGGATTGCTTCCCGGACTCGGCCGCCACCCTGGTCAAGGTGGGCGGATGCGCCGGCACGAACGCCCCCGGGTTCGACGGTGCCTCCTACCAGGCCGACTGGCCGGACGGCAACACGAGCCTGCATCCGACCCCGATTGTGTTCACCAGCCCCCGGACCGGCTCGGGGTACAACGTGAACTACAGCCAATCGGCGTTCGAAACCGACACGCCGCGCATCGAGGGAGACGACCTCGGTGGCAGCTGCAGTCGCTTCACCGGCATCGGCTGCACGCTGCTGCCGCCAACCGATGAGGGGAAGGCGGTGAGCTTCTATCCGTTCTTCTCCAGCACCGGCTCCTCGGGCGGATCGCGCTGCCAGTGGCTGATCGGCAACGATGTGCCGGGGCTGACCGCCAACGACTACGGCAAGACCAACCAGTACGGAGCGCTGCTATCTCAGAACTACCTGATCTTCGGAGGCCACGGGGCCAGCCGGATTCGGTACAACGACTACCGCAGCACTCCGAGCGGCAACCCCTGCACCTGAGAGCGGACCGCGCGCCCGGGCCGGTGACGACCCGGGCGCGCCGCATCTCGGTCGTTCTGGCCATGGCCGTCGCGCTGCTGTGGATGACCGGCACCGCGGCCGGCGGCCGTCAGGGCTCGGCCCGGCCGGGGGCGCCGCCCGTCAAGCTGAGCATCGAGCTCAATGGGGATCTGCTGATCCATTCCCCGCTGTGGCAGCAGGCGCTCCGGTACGGCCACGGCAACTACGACTTCGTCCCGATGCTGCGCGAGGTGGCGCCGTATGTGCGGGCCGCGGACCTCGCCATCTGCCATGTCGAGACGCCGATGACGCCGCGGCCGCCGCACGGATATCCGGTGTTCAACACCCCGACGCAACTGGCGCGCGCGATCAGTGCCACGGGCTGGGACATCTGCGATACCGCCTCGAACCATTCACTGGACCAGGGTCAGTACGGAATCGACCAAACGGGTCTGGCGCTCGACCGAGCCGGTGTCCGCCACACCGGCTCGTTCCCGTCCGCGGCCGCGCAGCGCCGGACGCTGATCGTGACCGTGAAGGGCGTGAGGGTCGCCTTCCTGGCCTACACCGAGATGCTGAACGGCTTCATGCCGCCACATTCGTGGTCGGTCAATCCCGCCCGCATCGCCGACGTGCGCCGCGACGCCCGGGTGGCTCGGCGGCGGGGAGCCCAGGTCGTGATCGTCAACTTCCACTGGGGAACCGAGTTCCAGTCGGCGCCGAGCGCATTCCAGCTCGCGGTGGCGCACGCCCTGGCCGGCGACCCCGACATCACGGCGATCGTCGGCCAGCACGTTCACGTCGTGCAGCCCATCGTTCGCATCGGCGGCGAGTTCGTCGTCTACGGCGAGGGCAACCTGCTCTCCAACGAGACCGCGTCGTGCTGTCCGGCCGCCACGCAGGACGGCATGCTCGTGTTCCTGCACGTCGTGGTCAGGGGCCGGAGCTCGAGCGTGCAGAGCGTCAGCTACATGCCGACGTGGATCCGTCACCCGGGCTACACGGTGCTGCCGATCGGCGATGCCGTGCGCCGGCACGAGGCGCCGGCGGGTGTCCTGCACGCCTCCTACGCCCGCACGGTGTCGGTGGTCGGACACCGGCCCGGCGTGCTCGACCCGATCCGGCAGCGTTGAGCGGGGGTCTGGCGCCCGTGCCCGCGCGAGCGGCCGCACCCGCGGAACCGCAATTACTTCACCGCTGTAACTCTCACGGTATGATGTCTCGTCCGTGACTCTTCCCGAGCCATCAGCCGACGGAGTCGCGCTCGTCACCGGCGCGTGCGTCGGGATCGGCAGCGCCCTCGCGCGCCAGCTCGCCGCCGCGGGACACGGTCTGGCGCTGGTCGCGCGGCGCAAGCCACGGCTCGCCGGGCTCGCCTCTGGCCGCCGGGTGGTCGTTCCGGGCCTGCCGGTGCGGACGGCAATGCTGGCCGGCCGTTATGTGCCCAGCGCGCTCAAGCTGCCCGCGGTCGAATGGGTCATGCGCCCGCGATGACGGCTCCGCGCGCTGGATCCCATCGGGGACCGCGATGAGCGGCTCGGACCGACGCGGCCCCAAGGAGCTGCTGCCGCGCCCGGTGCGGCTCCTGATCGGGGCGACCGGTCCCGGGGTGAGCGAGCGCAAACTGCGCGACGCTGTCGCGGGCAGGGTCGTGCTGATCACGGGCGCGTCCTCAGGGGTCGGGGAGGCGAGTGCCCGCCGGCTCGGCGCCGCTGGAGCCACGATCCTGCTGGTGGCGCGCCGCCGCGAGCTGCTCGAGGCGGTTCGTGACGAGATTGCGGCCGCCGGCGGCAGCGCATACGTGCACCCGTGCGATCTGGCCGATACCGATCAGGTCGGAGCGCTGGTCACCGAGGTGCTCGAGCAGCACGGGCAGGTGGATGTGGTGATCAGCAACGCGGGCCTGTCGATCCGGCGCTGGGTGTCTGACTCCTACGACCGCTTTCACGACTTCGAGCGGACGACCAACGTCAACTATCTGGGTCCGGTGCGGCTGCTGCTCGGCCTGCTCCCGTCGATGCGCGAGCGCGGCAGCGGGCACATCGTCAACGTCGCGACGGTGGGGGTCGACTTCCCGGCGATGCGCTGGAGCGCGTACATCGCGTCCAAGACGGCCTTCGAGACGTGGCTCGGCGGGGTCGCCCCGGAGATCCTCCCGGACGGCGTGACGGTCACCTCGATCCATCTCCAGCTGGTGCGCTCCCCGATGCTCGGCCCGTTCAGGATGTGGCGCTACATCCCGGGCATGAGCCCCGACGAGGCGGCGGGCCTGGTGGGCCGGGCGGTCGCGGACCGGCCCCGGACGATCGCGCCGATGTGGGCCCGGATCGGCGGGCCGCTGACGCAGGTGGCCCAGGCGCCGGTCGAGCGCGTCCTGGCGGGCTACGCGGCGCGCGTGAACCGGAGCGCCCGCCCTCAGCGCGAGAGCGCCGGTGATCAGAGCGCGGACCTGCCACCGGAAGCCGGCTCGCCCGGCGGTGCGTCGAAGCTCGTCGCGCAGTCCGCGCGGCTCGCCGACGAGGCGGTGGGCGGCGCGCTGACGATCGCGGCCGCGCGCGTGATCAGACCGGTGCGCCTGGACCGGATCGCCCGCGTGCTGCTGGCTCAGCGCCGCTACGGGTTCACGCCCGCGTTCGCCGCTGCGCTGGGCGCCGAGCTTCACCGTGACCGCGCAGCGGTGATCGATGAGCTGGGGCAGATCACGTTCGGCGAGCTCGACGCCCGCGCGCGGTCACTGGCCGGGGCGCTGCACCGCCACTTCGACCTCGGCTCTCCGCAGCGCGTGGCGATCATGTGCCGCAACCACCGCGGGTTCGTCGAGGCGGCGGTGGCCGCCTCGCGGCTGGGCTGTGACCTGGTGCCGCTGAGCACCGATTTCGCCGGCCGGCAGTTGGGCGACGTGCTCGCGCGCGAACGAGTGAGCGCCGCCGTTCACGACCAGGAGTTCGATGCCGTGTTCGGGGCGTCCGGGTTCGCCGGTGCGCGCATCGCCGCCCGGCTGGACGGGGAGACCCACGGCCCCACGCTCGAGTCGCTGATCGCGCTTGGAGAACGCGATGCTCCCGCGCCCCGCGCCGCGGGCCGGATCGTGATGCTGACCTCGGGGACCACCGGGACGCCCAAGGGCGCCCACCGCACGATCAGCGCCGGCGCGCTGGCCCCGCTGGCCGTCGCCGGGCTGCTCGACCTCTCACGGATCAAGCCCACGCCCCGTTCCGGCGCGCCGTTCGTGGTCGCGCCACCGCTGTTTCACCTGTACGGACTGATCGGGCTGATGGCCGCGTTCGGGCTCGGCTCGCCGATCGTCATCCGCACCCGCTTCGACGCCGAGGCGACGGTGGCCGCGATCGCCGCCACCAGCGCCGAGGTGCTGCTCGCGGTGCCGACGATGCTGGGACGGATCATGGATCTCCCCGAGGAGGCCCGCGGCCGTCACGACTGTGGCTCGCTGCGGATGATCGTCTCCGGTGCCGCACCGCTCCCACCTGAGCTGGCCACCGCGGTCATGGACCAGTTCGGCGAGGTCCTCTACAACGGCTATGCGTCGACCGAGGTCGGCGTCGGCACACTGGCCACTCCGCGCGATCTGCGCCGCGCGCCCGGGACGGTGGGGCGGCCCGTCGCAGGGGTCAAGGTGAGGATCCTCGACGAGGAGGGTGTCGAGCTCCCGCCCGAGCGGACGGGCCGGATCTTCGTCGGCAGCCCGATGCTGTTCGACGGCTACAGCGGCGGTGGCGGCAAGGAGATCATCGACGGGCTGATGAGCACCGGCGACGTGGGCCACTTCGACCGTGGCGGCCGCCTGTTCATCGACGGCCGCGACGACGACATGATCCTCTCCGGCGGCGAGAACGTGTTCCCGCAGGAGGTCGAGGAGGCGCTGATCGCGCACGACGAGGTGGTCGATGCCGCGGTGTTCGGGGTTCCAGATCGGGACTTCGGCCAGCGCCTCGCCGCGTACGTGGTCCTCAAGCCGGACGGGACCGTGTCGCCCGAGGAGCTGAAGCTCCACGTCAAGTCGCACCTGGCGCGCCACAAGGTGCCGCGTGAGATCGCCTTCGTTCCCGAGCTGCCGCGCACGTCCACGGGCAAGCTCCAGCGCCGGCGGCTGAGCGAGCTGCTGCCCGACGATCGCTGACTCAGGCGGCCCGGCGCATCGGCTCGGTGGGGAGCTGCTCGCCTGAGCCGCGGGGCCCGGTTAGGTTAGGCGCTCAGCAGGCCGCTCAGACCGAGCACCAGCAGCGCCGTGCCGCCGGCCCCGGCGACGCCCGTGAGGACAATCCGCCCCGCGCGACCCAGCCAGGCCGCGGCCGCGGCCAGCCACGCGTCGGCTCGCTCGCCGGCCAGACGCCGAACCGCGAGCAGCAGGACCAGGGGGGCCACGAACAGCGCGTTGTAGAGGAGTAGAAGCGAGATCTCGGCCGGTGCCAAGGAGTGCGAGGCGAGGATGGCCGAGATCGCGCCGAAGTACATGAACGCAGTAGGCAGCTCGACCGCCATGATCCCGACCCCCAGCGCGAGGGCGGAGGCGCTCGATCGCGATTCGCGGGCCCCGGCCTCCTCGGGCCCGGGCGCCGCGGCCGCTCCATGCGCATCCGGGAGCCACGCCTGCGCATGCGCTTCGCGCCGCGAGCGCCACAGGATGCCCGCGAACACCAGCACCGCGATGCCGCCGGCCGCCTCGAGCCCGTGCTCGATCGAGCCGCCCGTGTGATGGAGCGCCCTGATCAGCGCGGGACCGGGGCCGAACACCAGCACCACTCCTCCCGCGAAGTAGACCGCGAACACGCCCAGGGTGAAGCTGGCCAGCCCGTGCCCCTTCGCCGCGCCGGCCATCCACAGAGCGGGTACCAGCGTCGAAGGATTGACCGAGTCAGCGAGCGCGATCGAGGCCACGAGCAGGGTCAGCGCGAGCATGCGTGAGCCCTCTGCCCGGCCTACGTGTCCGATCCGGGCGGCGGGCGGCGCTTGGAGGGGGACACGAATTCGTCGATGTCGTCGATCAGATCGGCGATGCGCTGCGTGATCGGGTGCTCGCGCGCCTGCGAGGCGGCCTGCGAGGCCAGGCCGCCCAGCTCCGAACGCGCGTCGGCCAGGATCTTCGAGAAGCTGTCATCGGTCCTCACATAGCCGAGTTCTTCGTCCGACGGCCGGCTGGCCTCACCGGCAGCCTCGACCGCCGCCTCGCGTGCCGCCTGGCGCGCTCGCTCACGCGCGCTGTGCGCCTCGCGCACCTCGCGGTCGAGGTCGGCCATCCTGGCCTCGAGATCGGGATCAGCGGCCGCGTGCGGCGGCGCCTGGGTCGCGCGTGGCGCCGTCTTGCGCTGCGCTCTGGCCCGAGCGTAGGCGTCCTGGATCTCCTCGAAGCGACGAGCGGACTCGACCGAGCCGCCGTTGTGGTCGGGGTGGTGCAGCTTCACCAGCCGCCGGTAGGCGGAGATCAGCTCCTCGTCGGAGGCGTCGGGGCTGATACCGAGTATTCGGTACGGATCGGGCCCGGACCCGGGGGCCTGGCTTGCTCCGCGCTCTGCCATCGTGCAATGAAGAGTAGTCCGGTCATGCGCCGGGATCGCCGGCGCGGAGAGGAGAGCACTTTGCGGCGTTCGTAGTTTCCCGCACTCCAACACGTGATCCGCGCGGTCGCCGGACGATCGGGCCGGGTCTAGCATCGACGCGACGCGGGGAATCGCCCCCATCGTGAGCCGGAGGAGAGAGGATGCCGTCTACCACCCAGGTCGAGCCCATTGGAATCCTCGACGATGCGCAGATCGAGCGACTCGACGGATTCGTTGAGCGAGCGCAGACGGCCGCGCGGGCCTTCCGCGACTTCGACCAGGAAGCGGTCGATCGGATTGTGTGGGCGATGGTCGTGGCCGGGCTCGAGAGCGCCGTCGAGCTCGCCTACCTGGCGATGGAGGAGACCGGCTTCGGGGTGTTCGAGGACAAGGTGGTCAAGAACTACATCGCCACCGAGTTTCTGTACGACTACCTCAAGGACAAGCGCACGGTCGGGGTGATCGACGAGGACGTCGAGCGCCACATCAAGTACGTGGCCGAGCCGATCGGCGTCGTCCTGGGCCTGCTGCCGATCACCAACCCGACCTCGACCGCGCTGTTCAAGTCGATCGTCGGCGCCAAGACCCGCAACGCGATGATCTTCCGCCCGTCGGCGCGCGCGGCGCGCTGCGCGTCCCGGGCAATCGACATCCTCCAGGCCGCCGGCGAGGAGGTGGGCCTGCCCCCCCACACCCTGCAGGTGATTCCCGACCCGACGCTCGACGTCTCCCAGTACCTCTTCCACCATTCCGGCGTCAACTTCATCTGGACGACGGGCGGCCCCAAGGCGGTGCGCGCGACACTCGAGGCCGGCAAGCCGTGCCTCGGCGTGGGTCCCGGCAACGCGCCGGTGTATGTGCACCGCAGCGCCGACCTGCGGATGGCGGTGGTGGACATCCTCATCTCCAAGACCTTCGACGCCTCAGTCATCTGCCCGGCCGAGCAGACGTGCGTGATCGACGCGCCGGTCTATGACGCGCTGCTGGCCGAGTTCGACCGCATGGGCGCGCAGCTGCTGACCGACGCGGAGGTCGCCAAGCTGTGCGATCACATCGTCGCCGACGACGGCTCGATCGAGCTGATCGCCCTCGGGCAGTCGTGCCAGAACCTGGCCGGTATCGCCGGCATCGAGATCAGACCCGATGCCAAGGTGCTGCTCGCGCCGCTGCCCTCCGATCTCGCTGAGCTCGCCGCTCACCCGCTGCTGCAGGAGAAGCTGATGCCGGTCCTGGGAGTGGTTCGCTCCCCGTCGCTCGAGCACGGGATCGATGCGTGTGTGCTGGTGACCGAGCACGACGGCCTCGGCCACACCTCGGCCGTGTACACGCGCGACGAGGCGGTCTCCGATCGCTTCGCGCAGGCGATCCAGACAGGCCGCATCCTGGTCAACGCCCCCACCGCCGTGGGCGCGCTGGGCGGGGTCTACAACTCGATGACGCCGACGTTCTCGCTCGGCTGCGGCACCTGGGGTGGCTCGATGACGACCGACAACATCAATTACCGCAACCTGCTGAACGTCAAGACCGTCTCCTATCGGCAGGCGCCGCCGCAGTGGTTCCGCGTGCCCGCGGACACGTACTTCAACGCGGGCTCGCTCGACGCCCTCCGGCAGCTGCACATTCGCCAGGCGCTCGTCGTCACCGATCCCATCTGCGAGGACATCGGCATGGTCGACCAGCTCCGTCGCTACCTCGGCGGCGCCGCCGTGCACGTGTTCTCCGAAGTGGAACCCGAGCCGCGCGAGGAGCAGGTGCGAGCTGGGGTCGAGGCGCTCCGGCGCTTCGAGCCGGACGCGATCATCGCGATCGGTGGCGGTTCGGTGCTGGACGCCGGCAAGGGCATGCGTCTCTTCTATGAGAGCCCCGAGCTGCGCATGCGCGAGCTGGCGCTCCCGTTCCTCGACGCCCGCAAGCGGGTGGCGCAGTACCCCGAGCAGGAGCACACGATCAAGCTGATCGCGATCCCGACGACGGCGGGAACGGGGTCGGAGGTCTCGCCCGCTGCGGTGCTCACGGTCGGCGACCGGAAGGTGACGCTCGTCGACTACTCGCTGCTGCCCGACGTCGCCATCATCGAGCCCACCCTGACGGCCTCGATGCCGCGCCAGGTCACCGCCGACAGTGGCGTCGACGCGCTCACCCACGCGCTCGAGGCGGGCGTCTCGATCTTCGCCTCGCCGTACACCGACGCATTCGCGATGCAGGCGGTGAACATGATCCTGACCAGCCTTCCCCGTGCCTACGCGGACGGCAGCGACATGGAGGCGCGCACCGCGATGGCCAACGCGGCGACGATCGCGGGGCTCGCGTTCTCGAACGCCTTCGTGGGCGTCTGCCACGCCCTGGCCCACGCGGTCGGCGCGCGCTTCCACGTCGCTCACGGGCGCGCCAACGGGATCTTCCTCCCGCACGTGCTCCGCTACAACGCCTCGCTGCCGAGCAAGTTCATGCCCGCCCCGAGTTACACGGCCTACGTCGCGCCGGAGAAGTACGCCCAGATCGGCTGGGTCTTCGGTCTGGGCGGGAAGTCCGAGGAGCAGCGCCGCCAGCGCCTGTTCACCCGCGTGGACGAGCTGCTCGATGCGGTCGAGATCCCGCGCTCGCTGGCCGAGGCCGGGGTGCCGGAGGCCGAGTACGAGGCTGCCCTGCCCGAGCTGGCCCGGGCCGCCTTGATGGACCCGAGCATTCGCACCAACCCGCGCATCCCGATGGTCACCGAGCTGCTGGCCCTGCTCCGCGCCGGCTACGCCGGCCGGCCCGAGTAGCCGCGGCTACGCGGGCCACCCCGAGTAGCCGCGGCCCCGCCTACACGCGAGCCGTCCCGAGTCCGCTCTCGGCTGTCACAGACGCCCGTGCTATCTCGTCTGAGTCATCATGAACGAGGTGCCGGGAGGTCGGGACAGCAGGTCCGAGGAGCGGCTGCTCGAGGAGCTCCAGTCCTCACGCGAGCAGCGCGACGAGCATCTCACGCGCTCGGTCCGGTGGTGAGTCCCTTTCATCCGGTCAGAGTGATGCGGCCAGGCCCTGTGGCCGGCTGTTACCTCGGCGCCCGCGATCGCGGCGGCCGGCTGTTACTCCAGCCCTCGCGCGAGACGGCGTTCCGGCGCAACCCTGACCACGTCCCACGCCAGCCCGCATCGCTCGAGCACCCGGATCACGGCGGCGGACGGATCGAGCTGCCACCGTCCGTGACCGTGGCTCGCCGAGGTGGGGAACGCATGGTGATTGTTGTGCCAGGCCTCGCCGAGGGTCGGCAGCGCCAGCCACGCGAGGTTGCGCGACTCGTCGGTGGTCCGGTAGCTCTGGCGGCCGAAGAAGTGGCACAGCGAGTTGATGCTGAAGGTGGCGTGGTGGAGGCAGAAGATGCGCACGGCTCCACCCCACAGCAGGCCGGTCAGGCCGCCGACCACCGTGCCCGTGAGCGCGACGCCGAGCCCGAACGGGAGGGCCAGCCCGGCCACGACCCAGAGCACGAACGTGCGGTCGACAAATCGCACCACCGGGTCAGCGAGCAGGTCGGGGGCAAAGCGCCGCTCGCTGGCGACCCCCGCGACGGCGAAGATCCAACCGAGGTGCGCGTGGGCGAGGCCGCGGAGCGCTCCCGTCCAGCCGCCGCCATGGCCGACGTGCGGGCTGTGCGGATCGCCCTCCTGGTCGGAATACGCGTGGTGCATCCGGTGCTGGGCCACCCATTCGACCACCGGGCCCTCGACCGCCGCCGAGCCCAGCGCGGCCAGAACGCCCCGGATCAGCGGATAGGTGCGGAAGCTGCGGTGCGTCAGGAGGCGGTGGAAGCCGACCGTGATCCCGACGCCGGTGACGAAATAGGTGATCGCGAGCACCAGCAGGTCCGTCCAGTGCAGCGCACCGCCCCAGGCGCTGTGCATCGCCCAGAGCAACGCCAAGGCCGGGACGAGCGTCACGATTCCGGTAACGACCCGATCCGCAGCCGGATGATCGACGGGATCGAGCTCGCCGTTGGACGGAGGGGTTGCTGTGACGCCGTCGTGAATGTCGACTGAGTGCTCGTCGGGCGCGGGAGCCACTTTCTGCTCGACTTCCATGCTCCTCCTCGAGCTGTGGGGCCATTCGTAAACATCACGGGCCACCACTTGCCAGCGGCGCCACCGCCCAACTTTGCGGCCCGAGTCCGTACCGCCAGTCTGTAACCGAACGTTAGCGCACCCGATGCCGGGCGGAGCACGCGCTTTGCCTGATCTTTAGGTCAGTTCGCTGGCCCGCAGGACGTAGCGCTGCGGCGCTCGATCCGTACCGGCACGACCGCCGCCCATGCGCGCACCATGCAGGCCCCCGGCGGAGGCCGCGGGAGCGACCGACTCAGGTGTCCCGTGATGGGCGTCGATCCAGGCCAGGAGCTCCGGGAAGTCGGCGCCTTCGGCGAGCAGCGCGGCCCGCTCGATCACCCGGCCACCGGAGGAATCCGGACGCGCGAGCCGGGAGAGCAGAGTCCGGATGGCATCGTCGTCCATTGCCACACACACTAGCCGGTCCTCCAAGCCGGGCCACGAAGGGCCTCGAGAATGCGTCCTCCAGCCGGGCCACGAAGGGCCTCGAACCCTCGGGATCCGGGCCCCCGAGGCAGCCGGATCCGGCCCTCCAAACCAGAATCGCCGACTCGCCGAGTGCTCAGACCTGCTAAAGCATGTAGTTCGGGCGTCTACGAAAGGCTCTTCCATGACCCGAGCCTGTTGCCCAAGCTGCCGGTTGCGCCTCCCACGCGCGGCGGCAGCACATCTCACTACCTGCCCGGAATGCGGGGCACCGTTGCAGACGGACGTCGCGGTATGCGACACACTTGGGTACCGACTCCATGATCCGCGAGACTCGCCGAGCGAGCTTCCGCTCGCCCTCGAGATCGCGTTGCCAGAGCCGGACCGGCCGGTGCGAGGCTGAATCAACGCTCAGGCACGGAAACGCCGATGAGCAGATGTGAGGACAAACCAAGGAGACAGTGATGGCAGCCAAGCACAAGGTCAGCGTGTCGGTCCACCCGGCAAAGCAACGGCCCAGTTCCGCCGAACGGCGCGCAGCGCAGATGGCGGCGCTGTCGAACAAGCAGGCCGAGCTCAAGCAGGAAGCGGCGGACCGCCGCGCGAAGCGCGCGCTCGAAAGCGACGCCTGACCGGTCGAGCAGATCGCACAGCTCACTCAGAGCAGGTCTCGGTCCCCGTCGCTGGGGTGGCGGGTGGCGCTGAGCATCCTCGGCGCCGTCACCGTTGCTATCGCGCTCGGCTACGAGCTGGCCGGCCGGCGGGGCCAGTTCACCGCCGCGCTTCATGCTGCCCCGATCTCGATCCTGGTGGCGGCGGTGCTGCTGTCGATCGTGGGTTTGATCGCCCGGACTGAAGCTTGGAACGTCTGCGTGCGCGCGACCGGCGCCACCGTCCCGCGGCGGCTGCTGTTCCGCGCCGCCGGTATCGGCTATCTGGCCAGCGTCATCAACGGGTCGCTCGGAGTGGCGGCGCGGATCGCCACGCTGCGCCGAGCCGCTCCGGAGACGAGTCCCCGGGTCCCGGCGCTGCTGACCGCCGAGATCCCGATCATCAGCGTCGAGGTGGCGCTGACGGCGATCTTCTCCTTCACCTTGGTCGCTCCGCTCGGCGTCCCCTGGTGGGTGCCGATCGCCGCCGTCGTGGCCACCTCAGCCGCGGTGTTCGGCCTCCGCTGCATCTCGGAGCGCCGCCGGCTGGGGCTGTGGTCGGGTCTGGCCGTGATGCGCAGTGGGCGCGGTCGCATGATCGCGCTCGTGGTGGTGAACATCTGTGCCCAGATCGCGCGCAATTGGCTGGTGCTGCGCGGTATCGGCGTGCACATATCGGTGCTCGACGCGATCGCGCTGCTGATCGCCACGTTCACGCTCGGGCAGCTGCCGATCGGCCCCAGCCTCGGCACCGCGGCGGCAGTGCTGATCCTCGGCTCCCACGGTGTGGCCACGGTGGCCGCCGCCGGGGTGCTGCTCACCGTCACCGGGACGGTCGGCTCGCTCTGCTTCGCCGCTTGGGCGGTGGCGGATCGCATGCGGGTGGGCAAGCTCGTGCCGATTCCGGACGCCGCGCTCGCACCCACCGCCGCCCTGGCGCCGGGCAGCGCCCTGGCGCCGGGCAGCGCCTGAGCGCCGAGCACGCCGCCTACTAGGTCGGGTCAGCGGTCGTGCGCAGCGGCGCGGGCATCAGTGCTGCGCCGGCGATCACGAGGCCGAACGCCAGCAGGCGAGCGGTGATCCCCAGCGCCCCGGACCCGATCGGCTCGCCGAACACGAGCACGCCGCCGAGAATCGCGGCCAGGTTGGCGGCCACCGAGGTAATCGCGATCACCTCGACCGCCAGCCCGATCTGCAGGCTCCGCGCGGAGGCGTAGAACGAGATCACGAACGACACCAGTGCGGTCAGCGTCCACGGGCTGAGCAGGCCCAGAAGTGGTCCGTGGGCGTGGGTCAGGTACTTGATCGCCACATCGGAGACCCCGAACAGGACGCCGGCCGCCGTCGCGAGCAGGAGCGCCTCGCGGCGTTCGGCGACGTCCGTGCGGGTGGCGATCGCCACCAGGGCGACCCCGAGCATCAGGATCGCGCCCTCCACCGCGATCAGCGCGGCCAGTGAGGAGCGCTGCGGCCCCTCCGCCGGAGTGGTCAGGCCGATCACCGCCAGGCCCGTGACGGTGATCGCGACCCCGGTCCACTGCCGTCGCCCGAGACGGAATCCGAAGAAGCGCTCGGCCAGGACGGCCAGGAACACGAGTCCTCCGGAGAGCACCGCCTGGACGGTCGACAAGGGTGCGAGCGAGAGCGCCCCGACGTGGAGCCCCCAGGCCAGCACCGAGACGGCCCACCCGACCAGGAACCAGCGCGAGCGAAACAGGCCGGCGGCGCCGCGCAGTGGATTGCGCAAGCGGATCGCCGGGGCGACGACGGCCCCGCGCTGCTTGAACAAAAAACCCAGGTTGGTGCTCAGAGCCGATCCAAGCGCGAAGGCCAATCCCAGGATCATCGGTGTGGCTCACGAAGAGCCTGCGGCGTCCGGTGTCGTGTTCAGAAGACTAGGCCATCGCGCGTTGCAGGTTCTCGTCGATCGCGCCCAGGAACTCCTGAGTGCTCTGAAACTCCTGATCGTACCCGATCAGCAGCGCCAGATCCTTGGTCATCATGCCGCTCTCGACCGTCTCGACGCACACGCGCTCGAGTGTCTGCGCGAACTCCGACACCTCGGGCGTGGCGTCCATGCGCCCGCGATGCGAGAGGCCCTGCGTCCAGGCGAAGATCGAAGCGATCGGATTCGTGGAGGTCGGATTTCCCTGCTGATGCTGGCGGAAATGGCGGGTGACGGTGCCGTGCGCGGCCTCGGCCTCGACGGTGTTGCCGTCCGGCGTCATCAGCACGCTGGTCATCAGCCCGAGGGAGCCGAAGCCCTGCGCCACGGTGTCGGACTGGACATCGCCGTCGTAGTTCTTGCACGCCCACACGTAGCCGCCCTCCCACTTCAGCGCGGCGGCGACCATGTCGTCGATCAGGCGGTGCTCGTAGGTGAGGCCGGCGGCTTCGAAATCGCTCTTGAACTCCGCCTCGAAGATCTCCGCGAACAGGTCCTTGAAGCGGCCGTCGTAGCCCTTCAGGATCGTGTTCTTGGTGGAGAGATAGACCGGCAGTCCGCGATCGAGGCCGTAGCGCATCGACGCCCGGGCAAAGTCGCGAATCGAGTCATCGAGGTTGTACATCGCCATCGCGATCCCGGATCCGGGGAAGTCGAACACGCTGCGCTCGATCGGCTCGCTCCCATCCCTGGGGGTGAACGTCAGCGTCAGCGTCCCCTCGCCGGGCACCAGCATGTCGGTGGCGCGGTACTGATCGCCGAATGCATGACGGCCGATGATGATCGGCTTCGTCCAGCCCGGGACGAGCCGCGGAATGTTGCTGATCACGATCGGCTCGCGGAAGATGACGCCGCCGAGGATGTTGCGGATGGTGCCGTTGGGCGACTGGTACATCTTCCTCAGGCCGAACTCCTCGACCCGGGCTTCATCGGGAGTGATCGTGGCGCACTTGACCCCGACCCCGTACTGCTTGATCGCGTTCGCTGCGTCGACCGTGATCTGGTCGTCGGTGGCGTCCCGGCTCTCGATCCCCAGATCGAAGTACTTCAGCTCGACGTCCAGGTAGGGCAGGATCAGCTGCTCCTTGATGAAGGACCACATGATGCGGGTCATCTCGTCGCCGTCCAGCTCGACGATCGGGTTCTGCACCTCGATCTTGTTCATGTCTTGAATTCCTCGTTTCGGGACGGCACGGTTCTGAGCGGGCGCCGATTATCAACGAGTCGGCGCACCGGCGTACGCGGCGCCGGATACCCCCAAACCTGCGTCTGCGGAACGCAGGCGGCTAGGGAATGCTGACTTCCACCGGCGCGGAAACCCCGGCCGCACTGACCGTGTTGGCGGCCGTGTGTGCCGATACGCCGTAGACGCCCGGGACCGAGGTCGCAAGCACGGCCGAGAAGGCGCCGTGCCTGACCGTCACCACGCGCCGGCGCAGCCGCGCCCAGTGGCCGCCTGGCTGCACGGCGAACAGCTCGAGGGTGACCGTCCCGGTCGAGGGGCGGACGGTTCCGCTGACCTTGAGCGGTGACGCGGTCACGAGCTTCAGCGTGATCGCCGCCGGCACGCCGATCGCGACGAGGTCCGACACGGCCGCGGGGGCCGGGCGGTGCAGTGCGCGCAGCAGCGCACGCCGCTTCAGCGCCACCGCGGCGCTCCAGCGTCCGTCGGCTCCCGTCGTCGCCGTGGCCACCGTGGTCTCACGCGGTCCACTCGGCGAGGCCGAGAAGCGCTGCACCTCGACCGGGGCGCCCGCAATCGGCGCTCCGTGCAGATCCGTGAGCCGTCCGGAGACGGGCACCGGGGCTGAGGCCGCGCTCGGCTTCGCCGGCGCCGTCAGCGTGATCCGGGCCGGGTTGCCGGCGAGCGTGTTGATGCGCGGCCGCAGCGCCGGCAGCTGGGGATAGAACGCATTGCCGGGGCAGTCGGTCGAGTCGCCGTCGCGGTGCCCCGCGATCCGGGGCAGGGAGACGCGGGCGCCGGGCGCGAACGGGGTGTAGAAGGCATCCGCCGGGTTCACCTGCACATTGACACGGCCAAGGGCCGGCACTCCGTGCAGCGACAGCTTCCAGGCCAGCAGCTGCTCCAGCGCGCTGATCGCCGGCGCCGAGGGAATCAGGCTGTTGAACGTCCCAATCACGGCCACGCCCGTGGACACGAGGTTGTAACCACCGGCCTGAGCGCCGACGACGGCCTGGTCGATGCCGCCGAGCCGCGCCTCCCAGATGCGACCGTAGAGGTCGATCACGAAGTTGTAGCCGATGTCGTCCCAGCCCCGGACGAACCGGTGGAACTGATACATGGCCAGGATCATCGCCGGGACCTCGCCGCTGGAATAGCTGTTCGGCGAGTCGGTGTGGTGGACGAAGGCCAGCCGCACGGTTCCGTAGCCCGGGACCACGGATGGCGGCGCGTTGCCGCCGGCCCAGGCCGTCCGGGCGATGATCGGCGGCTGGCCGGGTCCGGCGTCGAGCCGGGGTTGGGCCAGCGGCGCCGCCGCCGCCGTGGACGCGGCACCCGGGAGGCTCACATCGACGAAATGCAGGCGCAGTCCGGCCAGCGGTTGCGAGCTGCGCAGTTCGACGTGGTCGGCCGGTCCCGTCCACACCGGATCGCCGATCAGCGCGCGGGCGTTCGGCCGGTCGGGTCCGTGACCGAGGGTGGACGCGGTCGCCCAGGGGCTCCAGACCCCTCCGCGCGGCCGGGCCCGCAGCTCGATCCGTGCTCGCGCAGGGGAGGCCCATTCGACGCCTACGAGCTTGAACGGGCGTGGCGCAGCGAGCTCGCCCGAGTCGCCCGAGAGCGCGCCGACCCAGTGGCTGAATACCGACGGCCGGTCACCGAGCGCGCTCGCGAGGCCGGTGGCAGGAGCCAGCAGCCCAGCGGCGCCGGCTCCGGCCAGGCCGCCGAGCAGGCTGCGGCGGGTCAGGCCTGGCTGTTCGCGTGAGGGCGACACTCTTGGCTGGATACCGTGGGGGGTCGCGAAGTTACGTCGCCCGGGCGAGATTTAGGATCACGCAGCGGGCCTCTCACCGTCCGCCCCCCGGGGTGGCGGGTCAGCCGAGGGCCGTCAGCACTTCCCGGGCCACCAGCGCTGCGCCGGCGATGTCGGTCTCGTCCGCGCCCTCGGCGGGCGTGTGGCTCTCACCGCCCTCGAGCGGCACGAACAGCAGCAGGGTCGGCGCCAGGGCGGCCAGGTGCTGGGCATCGTGGCCCGCGCCCGACCAGGTCTCGGTCGCCGCGATCCCCTGATGCCGGGCGGCCTCGAGCGCGGCCTGGGCGAGCCCAGCGTCCATCGCGGTCGGATCGCCGGCGCGCAGCAGCCGGATCCCTGACTCGACTCCGCGACGAGAGGCGACATCCGAGGCGGCGGTGCGGATCGCCGCCTCGAGCCGGTCGAGCGAGGGCGCCGAGATCGCCCGTACGTCGACGCCAAGTCGCGCTGAGGAGGGGATCACGCTGAGCGCGCCCGGGGCCACGGCCAGCGACCCCACCGTGGCGACGGTCTCCGGCGGCTCGGACCGGGCTGCGACCTCGATCGCCAGCACGATCTCGGCCGCGGCGGCGAGAGCATCGTGGCGATCCTCCATCGAGACCTCGCCGGCGTGACCGGCCTGCCCGCGCACCTCGATCTCGAAGCGCCGCGGGGCGGCCACACGCGTGACCACGCCGATCTGGCGCAGTGCCCGCCGCTGGGCCACGTGGATCTCGACATGGGCACGCAGCCGCGCGAGTGGAGGCTCGAGCGTCGCGAGCTCGTCGAGCTGCTCCCGGAACCGGGCCTGAGCCTCGGCAGCGCTGGTCCCGGCGGCATCGCGAAGCTCGGTGAGGGCGCCCGGCGCGAGTGTGCCCGCCAGCAGCCGCGAGCCGATCGTCCCGGCCCTGAATCGGGGCGCCTCCTCGGCGACGCACACGAGCAGCGCGGGACGCGCGCCGGCGTCGGTGCCCTCCCTCAGCTCATCCGCCAGCTCGAGCCCGAGGACCGTGCCGAGCGCGCCGTCGTAGCGCCCGCCGTCGGGCACCGTGTCGAGATGGGAGCCCGAGCTCACGAGCCCTCCCGTCCACTTGGGCGGGAGGGCCCACAGGTTCCCGTGCACATCGAGCCCCGGCTCGAGGCCGGCCTCGCGCGCCCAGCCCGCGGCCAGCAGCATCGCCTCCGCCTCGGCGGACGAGAACGCGGGGCGGTCGGCGCCGCCGCCGGGGCCCAGCCGGATCTGCCACAGCGCCTCGAGCCGCTTCGCGATGCGAGCCTGGTCGGGCAAGCCGGTCACCGTATCCGAATCGCCTCACCCGAGCCAGGGGCGCTCCCTCGACCGCTCCGTGCGCAACACTGGTGCCATGGCCGAACCAGCGAAGTTCTCCCAGAGCCAGGCGCGTGCGATCGGCGAGTCGATCGGCATCGACTGGGCCGCCTCACCCTTCGACGTCGAGCAGTTCCGGATGGGGCTCGACGTCGAGCTCGAGCACGGGCGCCAGGACGCCGCCACCAACGTCACCGACGACGACGAGATCACCACCGGCAAGATCGCGCGGGCGCACCTGAACGAGTTCCCCGACTATTACACCCGGCTGGCCAAGATGGAGGATGAGGCCAAGCGCGACTGGGCGCAGCGCGAGGGTGGAGGGTCGTAGCCAGGTCCAGGAGTTCACCCCGCTCAGCCTCGCCGCCAACGACAACGAGGGCGCTCACGCTTGGGCTTCGGCCTCGATGGACGAGGCATGAAGGATCAAGCCGGCGCGAGGACGGCACATCGGGGGAACTGCCCATTCGGCACCCCCAAAGTCGGGGTGCACGCCCTCGCCTCGCGCTTCTATTTGCCACGATGGTCGCCGAGGTGACGAAGCGGAGGACAGCGAAGCTCCTTTGGCCCGCGGTCGCGGTCGCGGCCCTGCTCGCGGTGGCCGTGAGCGTGGCCGTCACCTCAGGGCCGAGGTCGGCGCCCAAGGGCGCCGCGTTCACGCTCAATCTGGATCCCGGCACCCCGCTCGCCGGTCAGGCTCGCGACTTCACGCTCAAGGACCAGTTCGGGGCGACCATGTCGCTGCACTCCTTTCGGGGCAAGGTGGTGATTCTGGCCTTCAATGACTCGCAGTGCACCACGGTCTGCCCGCTGACCACCACCGCCATGGTCGCGGCCAAGCGCCTGCTGGGTCCGGCCGGCTCGCAGGTCTCGCTGCTCGGGGTGGACGCCAACCCGCAGGCGATCTCGATCAAGGACGTGCGCAGCTACTCCGCGGTGCACGCGATGATGCACAGCTGGCATTTTCTGACCGGCTCGCTGCCGCAGCTGAAGCGCGTGTGGAAGTCCTACAACGTGGCCGTGGGCATCCAGAGCGGCCAGATCGACCACACGCCGGCCCTGTTCGTGATCGGGCCCACGGGGAGCCTGGCCAAGGTGTACGTGACGCAGATGTCGTACTCCAGCGTCGATCAGCAGGCGCAGCTCCTGGCCCAGGAGGCTTCCAGCCTGCTGCCCGGCCATCCGCCGGCGCGTTCCAAGCTGTCCTACGGCGAGATTCCGGCGATCAGCCCGACCGCAACCGTGGAGCTGCCTCGGACCGGGGGAGGGACGGTTCGCCTCGGGCCCGGCTCGCCCCGGTTGCTGGCGTTCTTTGCCACCTGGGACTCGGAGGTCACCGACCTCGCCGGGCAGCTGGGGCTGCTGGGGCGCTACCAGGCCACCGCCTCGGCGCACGAACTACCGCCCCTGGTCGGGGTGGACGAGGGCAGCGTCGAGCCGACGCCGGCGGCGTTGCCCCGTTTCCTGCATGCGCTACCGCACCCGCCCTCCTACCCGGTGGCGGTCGACGCCAGCGGGCGGGTCGCCGACGGATACGAGGTGCAGGACGCGCCATGGCTGGTGCTCGTCTCCAGCACCGGCCGGATCCTCTGGTACTACGACGTCTCGACCTCGGGCTGGCTCACCACGGGAGCACTCGTTCAGCACGTCCGCGCCGCACTCGCACAGCCCCAGGTGCCCTCCGGCGCCGCGGCCGTCCAGGCGGAGCTGATCGGTTCACCACCGCCATTGGATGCGCTGCACCGGCAGGCGAGTCAGCTGCTCGGCAACCAGACGGCACTGGCGGCCCGGTTGCGCGCGCTGCGCGGCTATCCGGTCGTCGTCAACGCGTGGGCCTCGTGGTGCACGCCGTGCCGCGCCGAGTTCGGCCTGTTCGCGGCAGCGTCGGCACGGTACGGCCGGCGCGCCGCCTTCCTGGGCGTCGACACCACCGATTCGCCCGGCGACGCTCGCAGCTTCCTGGCCCAGCATCCGGTCAGCTACCCGAGCTATCAGAGCGCGAGCACCTCGGGGCTCAGCTCGCTGGCCGGGATCGTGGGGCTGCCCACGACGATCTTCATCAATCGCGCCGGCAAGGTCGTCTCCGTGCACACGGGCCAGTACGACACCCAGGGCACGCTGGACGAGGACATCTCCGCGGCCGTCGGCGGCTGACGGGCCGAGTCCTCGAGGACCGAACCGGAGGGGCACCGCCTCGCGCGGGAACCGAAATCGCCACGAGTCGCTCCAGGAGTGCAAGACTCGCACGTCTGAGCTCTGTTTCCTAACAGGAGGTTCCTTATGGCTGACAGCGTCTATCGCGTCACCGAGGTCGTTGGCGTCAGCAGCGAGTCGTGGGAGGCCGCCGCCCGCGTCGCGGTCGAAACCGCCGCGCAGAGCGTGCGCGAGTTGCGTATCGCCGAGGTCCTGCGCCAGGACCTGACGATCCAGGACGGTGCGGTCGTGAACTACCGCGTCCGCCTGGGAATCTCGTTCAAGCTCGACCGGAGCGAGTAGGGAGGACCGCGGCCTCTGGAGCCGCAATCGCAACGGTCAGCGTTCGCTACATCGTCACCGACGTCGATGCCGCGATCGAGTTCTACTGCGAACGGCTCGGCTGCCACGAGGACATGCATCCGGCGCCCGCCTTCGGGATGCTCTCGCACGGCGATCTACGGCTCGTGCTGAGCGCACCCGGGGGCGGGCCCGGCGGCGGCCAGGCAATGCCCGACGGAACCATGCCGGAGCCGGGAGGCTGGAACCGGTTTCAGCTCGAGGTGACCGACCTGCCGGGGACGCCTCGCGCGGCCGTCGTCCGGCCGCGAAACCGGCAGCCGCCCTGACGACGCCCCCGGCGCTGAGCAGACTCACGGTCCGCAGCGGCCTGCGCTGCGCCTTTGCGGCCACTCCGCGCACGGATGTCGAACGGTGGCCTTCGCTGCCTTCTTCCCAATCCTGCGTCCCCCCGCCGTAGCCTTCGCCGGCGATCCTGCGACGCCGTCACCAACTGGAGGTTGCAACATGGATGGGCCCGTGAAGACACGTGACCGCTTGACGCCTGCCGTTCGCTTCGATCCACGCGGCATCAGGAAGGCGGTCAGCGAAGTCGAGGGAGTCAACGCCAAGCTCGCGGTGGTGATCACGCGCACCGTGGGCACGATGGCCTGCGCCTACGCGTTCGCCGCGCTCGCGTTGATCAGCCTGCCGGACGCAATCAGGACCGGCCGGCCGGCGATCATCTCCTGGATCGCGCAGACGTTCCTGCAGCTCGTGCTGCTGTCGATCATCATGGTCGGCCAGCGGGTTCAGGCCTCGGCTTCGGATGCACGGGCCGCGAAGGAGTTCGCCGACACCGAGGTGATCTTGGACCGGTTGGACACCAGCACGGCCGGGGGGATCAAGGACGTGCTCGACGCGATTCAAGCGCTCGCCAAGCCGGGTGCGACGCCGCCCCCGGGCGCGTGAGGGATCGGGGCGCTACGTGACGATGATCTGGCCGCCGGCGGCGAGGCCATAGAACTCGCCGACGGTGATGATGTCCTACACCTGCGGGACGAAATCGTCCTTGGTCAGTTCGAACAGATCGACCGATGCCTGGCAGGCGTACAGGCCGGCGCCCGAGTCGGCGATCATCTCCACGAACTCGGGGATCGGCGGGATGTCGATTTTCTCCATCTCGCCGGCGAGCTTACCGGTGACGAGCGAGGAGACGCCCGGGAAACCGCCCGCCCAGGTGGCGAGGTGCAGCCCGGGATTGCCGACGGTCGCGACCTTGACGTTGTCGTGCTTGGCCTTGTTGATCGCGTCCATCCCGAAGAAGGTGAAGAAGAGGTTTGGCCTCGATGCCCTCCATGCGCGCTCCGTTGGCCATGATCAGGCCGGGATAGATGCCCT
>JADGPN010000217.1 GCA_017882465.1 Solirubrobacteraceae bacterium | reverse complement strand
GCCCCCGGGAGGATGAGCGATCGTGCGGACCGCGGCAGCCGGACGCTCGAGATTGGGCGAAGGCGATCGTGCGCCGCGGTGCAGATCGGGCCCGATCCGGACGAGCGCTTCGTCGCCAACTCGATCGTGAGCTCGGCGACGTCTGGCCGAGCAAAGCGATAGTCCGGCGCCGGCGCGTCCGACGCCTGCTGTTGGGCGAAAGCGGTCATCTGGCGATTGGCGGTGTTTGCTAGCTGCCCGCGGTCGGAACCGGTCGTCAGCAAGCGGTCGGGGATCTCGCCCGACCTCTGCCAGCGCTTGCTGGAACGCGCCCTGTCGGCTAACGCGAAGAGGTGTCCACTCGTGCAAATCCGGGTGGAGCGGCAGTCTCGCCGGCGCGGAAATCGCAGACTGCTGACGGTCCGGTAGGCTGGCAGGTCGACCGTGGCGCCAGACGTTCCGCGCGCTGCGGCGGTGTCGGGTCGATCGAAGGGCTGCAGCGATGGCGTTGAGGGTGGAGGAGGCCGAAGCGGCGCTCATTCAAGCCGTCTGCAGCCGTTTGCGCGATCACGTTGCGCCCGAGCTGGTGGACCAGTGCGAGGCGTTCGTCCGGCAGTTCTACCACTGGGTGCCACAGGGGGATCTGGCCGAGCGCAGCACCGGTGACCTCTACGGCGCGGCGATGGCTGTCTGGGACTTCGCTCGTGACCGCCCGCCCGGCTCCGCCAGCGTGCGGGCCTATAACCCCGGGCTCGCAGAGCACGGCTGGGGGTCGACGAACACGTTCGTGGAGGTCGTCACCGATCACATGCCGTTTTTGGTGGACTCGGTCGGCATGGAGCTCTCTCGCCGCGGATACGGGATCGAGCTCTCGATCCATCCGGTCATTGACGTCCTCCGGGAAGCGGACGGTCGCCTCGCCGACGTCTTCCCAGCGGGTGCAGGGATGGCCGGCGCGCTGCCCGAATCGGTGATGCAGTTCGAAGTCGATCGCGAGACCGAGCCCGACCGGCTCGAAGCGCTCGTCGATGGCGTCCGCCGGGTTCTCAGCGACGTCAGGGCGGCGGTGGAGGACTGGCCGATGATGCGCCAGCGGATCCACGAGATCGTGGCTGGGTTCGTGTCGGCTGCGCCGCCGCTCGATCGAAGCGAGGTCGAGGAGGTGAACGCGTTCCTCGAGTGGGTCGATGGCGGGAACTTCGTCTTCCTCGGGTACCGCGAGTACGACCTGGTCAGGGAGGCCGGCGAGGACCTTCTTCGCGCTGTCGACGGCTCGGGGCTCGGCGTCCTCAGACACGGGAGCCCGATTGCCTCCGCGAGCTTCGCGAGGTTGCCCGCCGACGTCCGAGCGATGGCTCGGACGCGTCGGCCGCTGATTCTGACCAAGGCGAACTCGCGCTCGACGGTGCACCGGCCGCTGTACCTCGATTACATCGGTGTGAAGCGCTTCGAGGCGGGCGAGGTCCGTGGAGAACGTCGTTTCCTCGGCTTGTACACCACCGCCGCCGAGGAGCCGAGCCCGCGCAAGATCCCGATCCTGCGCGACAAGGTCGAGCGCCTCATACGCCGGGCGGCGTTCCCCCCTGAGAGCCATGACGCGAAGGCGCTGGCAAAGACGCTCGAGAACTACCCACGGGACGAGCTCTTCCAGATCACGGACGAGGAGCTGTTCGCGACCTCGATGGGAATCGTCGCGCTCGGGGAGCGCCAGCGTGTGCGCCTGTTTGTGCGGGACGACCCCTACAAACGGTTTGTGTCGTGTCTGGTCTTCGTACCCCGCGATCGCTACAACACCGACAACCGCGAGCGGATCGCCTCGGTCCTCAGCGACGCGTTCGGCGCGACCGCAATCGACTGGGCGTTGCGCCTATCCGACTCGATGCTCGCGCGCATCCACTACATCGTGCGCTGCCGCGCCGCAGAGGCGGACCACGACGTCGCTGAGATCGAGCGGCGAATCGCCGAGGTGACGCGGCCCTGGACCGGCGACCTCGCGGATGCCCTGAGAGAGGTGCATGGCGAGGAGCGCGGCAACGCCCTGTTTCGCCGCTACAGGGCGGCGTTCCCGATCGCCTATCGCGCCGACTGGCGGGCGTCTGCGGCGGTCGAGGACATCGACCGTGCCGAGGCTCTCGCCGCCGGCGACGGGGTCATCATTAGCGTCTACCAGACCGTCGAGGACGACCGGACCTCTTTGAGATGCAAGCTGTTGAGCCCGGGCGAGCGCGTTTTGCTCTCGGATGTCTTGCCGATCCTCGAGAACATGGGCTTGCGGGTCGGCGACGAGCGTCCGTACGAGATCAAGCCAGAGGATCGGCGTTCCACTTGGATTTACGACATCGGCGTCGTTTGCGGCTTTGACGTCGACCTCCGGACCGAAGCGACGCGCACCGCCTTCCAAGACGCCTTCACGAGGGTCTGGAGCGGTGAGTTCGAGAACGACCGGCTCGGCGCGCTGGTGCTACGAGCCGGTTTGACTGGTCGCGAAGTCGCCTTGCTGCGCGCGGTCATGAAATACCTGCGCCAGGCCGGCACAACCTTCAGCGACCGCTACCTGGAGCAGGCGCTGACCGGCAATCCGGCTGTGGCGCGGCTGCTCGTCGAGCTTTTCGGTGTGCGGCTTGACCCCGACCACCACGACCTCGCTGCGGCCGACCGACTTGGGGCCGAGATCGAGCGAGCGATCGATGAGATCGCCAGCCTCGATCAGGACCGCATCCTGCGCAACTGTCTCGCGGTCGTCCGCGCCACCGTCCGAACTAACTACTTCCAGCGTTCTGCAGACGGGCAGCCCAGGACCCAGCTGTCGTTCAAGCTCGATCCCTCGCTGATGCCGTTTCTCCCGTTTCCCCGTCCTCAGTTCGAGATCTTCGTCTACTCGCCGCGTGTAGAGGGCGTGCACCTCCGCGGCGGGAGGGTCGCGCGCGGCGGGATCCGCTGGTCGGACCGGCGCGAGGACTTCCGCACGGAGGTCCTCGGGTTGATGAAGGCACAGATGGCCAAGAACGCGGTCATCGTTCCGGTCGGTGCGAAAGGCGGGTTCGTGACCAAGCGTGCGCCGTCCACGGGCGGACGCGAGGCGTTACTCGAGGAGGTTGCTGACTGCTACCGGCTGTTCGTGTCCGGCCTGCTCGATCTGACCGACAACATCGTCGGTGGGAAGGTCGTTCCTCCACCTGCCGTCGTCCGCCACGACGAGGACGACGTCTACCTCGTGGTTGCCGCCGACAAGGGGACCGCCTCGCTGTCGGACCTCGCAAACGACGTCGCGGCCGAGTACGGCTTCTGGCTCGGAGACGCGTTCGCATCGGGCGGATCGCATGGCTACGACCACAAGAAGATGGGAATCACCGCTCGCGGGGCGTGGGAATCGGTCAGGCGCCATTTCCGCAATCTCGGAGTGGCCGTCCAGTCAACCGACTTCACCGTCGTCGGCATCGGCGACATGTCGGGGGATGTGTTCGGCAACGGGATGCTGCTATCGCCACACATCAAGCTCGTCGGCGCCTTCAACCACAATCATGTCTTCCTCGATCCCCGCCCCGATCCGCAGGCGAGCTTCGCCGAGCGGCGCCGGCTGTTTGATCTGCCAGCCTCGTCCTGGCGTGACTACGACCCGGGGGCCATCTCCGAGGGCGGCGGAGTCTTTGCCCGGTCCGCCAAGCAGATTCCACTGTCGGCACAGGTGCGCGAGGCGCTCGACCTCGAGGCGGAGGCTCTCACGCCGGATGAGCTGATTCGGGTGCTCCTGCGCGCACCTGTCGACCTCCTTTGGAACGGGGGCGTCGGCACCTTCGTCAAGGCGCGGTCGGAGAGCAACGCCGAGGTCGGCGACAAAGCCAACGACGGCGTGCGGATCGACGGAGCCCAGCTTCGCTGCCGGGTGGTCGGCGAGGGCGGCAACCTCGGCTTCACCCAGAAAGGACGGATCGAGTACGCCCTCTGCGGCGGGCGGATCAACACCGACGCGATCGACAACGTGGCGGGGGTCAACTGCTCCGACCACGAGGTGAACCTAAAGATGCTGCTGGATGCGGCGGTGGCCGACGGCGAGATCACGACCTCCGAGCGCAACGAGCTCCTGGCCGCGCTATCAGATGCCGTCGCCAAGCACGTCCTCAACGAGAGCCACGCGCAGGCGCTGGCGCTGAGCCTCGAGCGCAGAGACGCTTCGGACCTGCTCGACTTCCATGCCCGCCTCATCGAGGACCTCGACCGGAGAGGCCAACTCGATCGCGAGCTCGAGGGGCTCCCGGGCGAAGACAGCATCCGCGAGCGGAAGGCCGCGAACGAGGGACTCAAGGGCCCCGAACTCTCGGTCCTACTCGCCTACGCAAAGATCACCCTCCACGCCGACCTGCTCGAGTCCGACCTCCCCGAAGACACATATCTCGACAGTGATTTCGTCGACTCCTTACCGGCATCGCTGCGCGAGCGCTTCCTGCCCCACATGCGCCACCATCGACTGCGTCGAGAGATCATCACCACCGACCTCGTTAACGCCACCGTCGACCACGCGGGGACCACATTCGTGTCTCGGTTGGCCGAAGAGACCGGCGCCGACACCGCCCACATCGCGCGCGCCTACGCCGTCGCGGTCGCCGTCTTCGAGATGCGCGGATTCTGGCGCGAGGTCGAGGCGCTCGACGACATCGTCGATGAGGAGACGCACTTCAAGATGTCGCTGCAGGGACGCAGGCTCCTCACCCGAGCAGCACGCTGGCTAGTCCACAACCGGCGCCCTCCGCTCCACATCGCCGGGGCGGTCTCGGACTACGCCCCCGGGGCGGCCACACTGTGCGAGACGCTGCCGGAATTGCTGAGCGACCTTGACGGCGACGCATGGCAAGCGCGCGTGGCCGAATTCGCCGATGCCGGCGTGCCAAGCGCGCTCGCATCGCGCGTCGCCGCCCTCGATGCCCAGTTCTTCGCCTTTGACATCGTCGAGAGCGCCCGTGGAAGCGAAGAGTCCATCCGCCGCGCAGCCGACATCCACTTCAGGCTCGACCGCCGCCTTGAGCTGGCTTGGCTCCGCGATCGCATCCGCGGATTACCCCGCGCCGACATCTGGCAAACGCTCGCCCGTGCCGCCCTGCGCGACGACCTGTACAAGACCCACCGGGCGCTCACCGCGGCGGTCCTCGAGGCGTCTTCGACCTCTATCGACGGCGACGCGACGATTGACGAATGGTTCCAGACCAGCGCCGCAACCGTCGAGCGGTGTCTCGGGATGCTCACAGACATCCGGGCAGCACATGGAAACGACTTGACGACCCTCTCCGTCGCAGTCCGCGAGCTCGCCAACCTTATTCCCTCCAGCAGTAACTAAGCTCGACTTTGGCGAAAGCGGCAGCCGGCGCGGACGGCATCGACAGGAGACCGCCGGAGCTGCAAGCACTTCAACCGGCCGAAGCGGAAGCGTCCGCCGCCGTTCGCGGCGTGTCTGCTTTGAGCAATCTCAGCAGCCCGCGAGCCGGCGCTGCCGACACTGCTCCCTTCGCCGGCGATTGCGGGAGCCGACGCCGCTTAGCGCTAACTGAACCAGACGGTCCAGCAAGCGCTTGGCGAAGGTCCTCGAAAGTCCCCGAGCGCTTGCTGGCGATCGGTTCCGACCCTCGGCAGCTAGCCGCGGCCGGACGATCGCTTCCGCCCAACAGCACGCGTCGGACGCGCCGGCGCCGGACTATCGCTTTGCTCGGCCAGGTTGTCGCCGAGCTCACGATCGAGTCGGCGACAACGCGATCGTCGAGAGTCGGCGCGATCGCGGCCTTGGCGGCACTTCTCCTCTGAGTCGCACGACGCCAGTGGGCCCACCCGGCGGTTGGTGCACGCTCCAGTCGCCGGCCCGCCCTCAGACGCGGGGAACGGCACCCGTCTCGGTCTTCTTCAGTGCGCGGTACACGGTCGCGGGTCACGCCGAAGTCCGCCGCGATCTCTCGATCAGATGCTCGAGCGAGCGGCCGAGCCGGTCGAGCTTGGCGACGACGAGCTGGTCGCCGGCGCGTTCGGCGACCAGCAGCGCCTTGTCCAGCCAGCTCTGGGCGAGTGGCGAGCTTGCCGCTGGCGTGGTCGATGAAGATCCGCTCGCACCCGGCCGCCTCGAGCGCGTCGTGCTGAGCTTCGGGATGCTGAACGCGCGTCGGCCCGTACCCGATCCGCACACGCGGACTGTACCGCGAACGGAGGAGTGCTAGACATTGGCGCGTTACACGACTCGCGTTACACCGGGCGTCCCGGAAACAGTGGCCTCGCCGACCACGCCCGGGCGTGTAACGCAGACGATCGTTACCGGACACAGGATTCTGCGGTGTCCTCGCCTAAGCTGGCGCCCGTCGGGCGACGACGCCATATCCCCGTTCACCTCCGGTGTGGCCCCTCGATTCGAGACGCGCTTGGCGCCGGCGCGGGGGTCGGCGAGGATGATGTAGCAAAGTTGCTACGCTCCTCGGGCATGGTCCAGATCGCGCAACGTGAGCTGCGAAATGACGTAAGCGCCGTTCTACGGCGCGCCGAGCAGGGTGAGCGTTTCACGATCACTGTAGGCGGCCGGCCCGTCGCCGAGCTCGGACCGCTGGCCAGCACTCGCAAACCCGGCGCGCCGGACCGGCTGGCAGCCGTGCTCGCCGAGACGCCGATCGACACTGCATGGGCAGTCGAGCTCAGAGAACTTCGGGACGCCGACGCGGCGACGACGCGGGACCCCTGGGCGGCTTGACAGCGCTGATCGACACCAGCGTGCTTGTAAGCTCGCCCGCTCTGACGCTCGACGAGTCGTGGGTCGTGAGCGTCGTAAGCGTGGGCGAGTTGGAGGCGGGCGTGCTGCTCGCCGGCGACGGCACTGTTCGCGCCCAACGGCTCAGACGCCTCACCGCCGTGCTCGCCGAGACCGTGATCGTCCCGATCGAGCGGGCGGTCGCGGCTCGCTACGGCGAACTGCGCGCCGCCACAGGTAGACAGCCAGCCAACGACCT